>JAGOBZ010000187.1 GCA_017999015.1 Kiritimatiellia bacterium | reverse complement strand
TGCGCTGGATCCTGAATCCCTGAAGGTCATGGATACGGCGGGCACGGTCACCTATACGCGCGGACGCGACTATGAGGCTGAAGCGGGCTGGGGGTGCGTGGGACGTCTGGAAGGCGGAGCGATCGGCGCCGATACGCCGGTCAGAATCGCTTACGCTTACGGCACCATGCGACTGGATGCGGTGGTGCTGACGGCTGACCGGCACATCGCGTTGCGACGCGGTGTCCCTCACGTGTCGCTGCCGGAACCGCCCCCGCTGGCAGCGGGTGAACGCCGCCTCGCCTCGATTTGGATCACCCCGCGGCTGGCGCGTCTGACTGCGGCTAACCTTTTCCCCGTGCTGGAGACGGCCTATCCCGAACCGCCGAAGCCGGTGCCCAGCGTCGCGGAGCGCTGCCTGCCCAAGACGATGGCGACACTGAAGGCCGGCGGGCGGCTGCGCGTGCTGGCGTGGGGCGACAGCGTCACCGCCGCCGGGTATCTGCCTGATCCCGCGACGGAACGCTGGCAGGAGCAGTTCGTGCGTCGGCTGCGCGCGGCCTATCCGACGGCGACGATCGAACTGGTGACCGAGGCCTGGGGCGGGCGCAACACCGGCAGTTATTTCAACGAACCGCCTGGAAGCCCGCACAACTATCAGGAGAAGGTTCTCGACGCGCGTCCGAATCTGATCGTTTCGGAATTCGTGAACGACGCCGGTCTGGATGCCGCAGGCGTCGCAAAGCACTACGGGCGCATCCGTGACGATCTCAAAAAGATCGGCGCGGAGTGGATCATTCTGACGCCGCATTATGTGCGGCCCGACTGGATGGGCCTTGCGGAGGAACAACATTGCGACGACGACCCGCGGACGTATGTCAAAGCGCTGCGCACGTTCGCGGCCGACAACCATCTGGCCCTGGCCGACGCTTCACTGCGCTGGGGGCGGCTGTGGCGTCAGGGCATCCCCTACTCCACGCTTTTGATGAACAACATCAACCACCCGAATCCGTTCGGCATGAGCCTGTTCGCCGACGCGCTGATGGCGCTGTTCCCGTGACCGCAGGGTGGCCTATGCGAACGATCGAGAGGGCTTTTTGAACGCTCAACGCTCAACGCTCAACGCTCAACGCTTAAGTTGGAGGCGAGGGTTCACCGCCGCGGCCGCCGCGCTCAGCGGCATCTTGCTGTGGGCGGCCTTCCCTCCCGCATCGCAGGCAGACAGCGCCTGGATGGCGTTGGTGCCGATCATGCTGGTGATCCGACACTGCGCACCCCGCGCGGCGGTCGGGTGGGCCTGGCTGGCCGGCCTGATCTTCTGGGTGGCGACACTGAGCTGGTTCCCGGCAATCATCAAAAACGGCGGGCCGTGGCCGCTGGTCCTGCTGGGGCAGCTCGGCCTGGCCGCCTGGTGCGCGGCGTTCATGGCCGCGTATGCCTTCGCCTCAAGCCGCGTGTGGCGCTGGGCGGGGAGGGCACCTGGCTGGCGCCGCGTGTGCGCCGTCCTGGTCGCCGATCCAGTGCTCTGGGCAGGCTCGGAGCTGGTGCGCGGCTGGCTGTTCTCGGGGTTCGCCTGGAATTTCCTGGGCGTGAGCCAGGTGAACAATCTGCCGCTCATTCAGGCGGCTTCCGTCGCCGGCGTGTACGCTGTTTCGGCGATTGTGGTCGCGGTCAACGGCGCGGTCGCGAGTATCGTTGAAAGAGCTGCGGCTCCTTTTACGGCACGTCTGACCGTTCCCGTCTCCGGAGCCCCCGCGTCCCGACCCGGCTGGGGCGGCCGCCTGCTGCTCTCTGCGGAAAGCATGCTGCCGGTCGCGCTGGCGGTCTTCTGCTGGTATTGGGGCATGCAGCGGATCCAGCGCGCACGCCGCTTGGACGAGCATGCGGAGACCTGGCGCGTCGCGCTGGTACAGCCCAACTCGCCGTGTGTCTTCACGCTGGACGACGACACCGTGCGCAACCAACAGGAAGTCCTCGTGAAGCAGACCCGCTTGGCCGGAGCCGCCCGACCTGACCTCGTGGTCTGGCCCGAGACCGCCGTGCTGGGGTCCGTGCCTTACGAGCCCGACACGCTGCGTGTGATCCGCGAGGGGGCCGCCGCAGCGGGTGCGCCGCTGTTGACCGGTGCGCTGGAAATCGAGCGGGCGACGGTTTCGTCCGCCGCGCCGCAGGGGC
This sequence comes from Kiritimatiellia bacterium, assembly GCA_017999015.1. Taxonomy (GTDB): domain Bacteria; phylum Verrucomicrobiota; class Kiritimatiellia; order RFP12; family UBA1067; genus DUPH01. Next base: position 4,440 of record JAGOBZ010000187.1, on the reverse strand, counting down.
TTCTCTACTACAACGCCGCCTGGCTTTATTCCGCCACAGGCGAAGCGCTGGGACGTTACCGTAAACACCATCTGGTCCCGTTCGGCGAATACATTCCGTTGGACAAGCGCGTGCCGGCGCTTCAGCGGCTGGCGCCCACCGGCGTGAGTTGCACGCCGGGCCGAGACTCCGGCGTGCTGCATGTGGTGCGCGCGTCCGGCGGCACGCTGGCACTCGGCCCTTTGATCTGCTTCGAGGACACCGTGCCGGCCCTGAGCCGCGCGGCGGTGCGGGCCGGCGCGCGGCTGCTGGTTCTGATGACCAACGACGCCTGGTTCAATGGATCGGTCGAGCCGCTCCAGCATCTCGACCAATCAATCTTCCGCGCGGTCGAGAACGGCGTGCCGCTGGTGCGGGCCGCCAACTCCGGCGTGACGTGTGCCGTGGATGCCGTCGGACGGGTCAAACGATTGGAATCGGAGGGCGCGGCGACCGACTTTGACGGGTTCCTCGTGATGCCGGTGGCGGTGGCGGACACGCCGCTCGCCGCGCCCTATACGCGCTGGGGCGACCGTGTGCTGGGGCTGCCCGGCGCGGTGTTACTGTTGGCGCTGTTAGCGACCGGCGCACGACGGCGTGTAGCCGCTCGGAGCGTTGCGGAAGAGAAACAGACCGATTGCGAGGGGACATGATGATGGATGGCGCATGGACGTCTGAACGCCTGCATGAGGCGCTGCGGCGGCACTTCGGATATGAGACCTTCCGTGACGGTCAGGCCGAAGCGATCCTCAATCTGCTCGCGGGCCAAGACGTGATGCTGGTGATGCCGACCGGTTCGGGGAAATCGCTCTGCTATCAGTTGACCGCGCTGCTGATGCCCGGCGTGACAGTGGTGGTGTCGCCCCTGATCGCGCTGATGAAGGATCAGGTGGATGCGCTGGAACGGCGGGGAATCGCCGCGACTTTTCTCAACTCGTCGGTGGATGGCGCCGAGATGGCGTACCGGCTCGACGGCGTGCGCGCGGGCCGTTACAAACTCGTGTATGTGGCGCCGGAACGCTTTCGAAACCGACGTTTTTCCGAAGCGCTGGCGCAGGCCCAAGTGTCGCTTTTTACGATCGATGAAGCGCACTGCATCAGTCAATGGGGCCATGATTTCCGGCCCGACTATCTCAATCTGAACCAGGTGCTGGCCAAACTCGGCACCGCACGGGTTCTGGCCGTGACCGCCACCGCCACACCTGACGTGCGCGAGGACATCGTGCGCCAGTTGGGGCTGGGCGAATCGCCGCGCCAGGCGCCTGCGGTCTCAGTCACAGGATTCGCGCGACCCAACCTTTATTTGGCCGTGACGCGCTGCCCGACGCACCGGCACAAGTTTTCCCGTCTCGTGCAAACGGTCGAGGCCTATCGTTGCGGGATCGTCTACTGTTCAACACGCAAGATGGTCGAGCGCGTGGCCGCGCGGCTCAAAAGTGACGGCTTTGCGCCGATCACCTACCACGGGGCGATGGCGGACAGCGAACGCACCGCCGCACAGGACCGGTTCATGGCCGAGGCCGCGCCGCTGGTGGTGGCGACCAACGCCTTCGGCATGGGCGTTGACCGCGGGGATCTCCGCTTTGTCGTGCACTGGGACATTCCCGGCAGCCTGGAAGCGTACTATCAGGAGGTCGGCCGCGCAGGACGTGACGGCGCCAGCGCCTGGTGTGAGCTGCTCTTCAACTATGCCGATGTGGCCACACAGCGCTTTTTCCTCGACGGCGCGAACCCGTCCTTCAGCGATATCCTCGCAGTCTGGCAGGCGGTGCGCCAGGCCTGCGCGGCTGAGCCCGTCACCGCGCCGGTCGAGGAGTGGACGCGGCTGACCGGGGTCAAGAACGACATGGAAGTGCGAACCATCCTGGGTTTGATCGAGCGCGCACACCTGATCGAGCGCGAGATTCTGCCGGGCAACCGCGCCTATACCACGCGCCTGTTGCCCAACCCGGATCCCGACGTCAAGGAGCTCAAGCGGCTGGCAGCCGGACTGGATGAGAAGCGTCAGCGCGACGAGCGCAAGCTCGAGACCCTGCTGCACTTCGTCGACCATCCCGGTTGCCGCCATGCTTTCATGCTCAACTATTTCGGAGACCGCACACCGGCCTCATCTTGTTCGGCCTGCGACCGCTGCCGGCGACGAGAGCCACGCCCGCCGACCGCATTGACCGAAGAGCAATGGATCGAGCTTCAGAAAATCCTGAGTTGCGTGACCCGCATGAAGGGACGCTTCGGCGCACAACGCATCGCCCAAGTGCTGCATGGCGACAGCGACGAAACATTGACGCGGCACGCGCTGGATCAACTCTCGACCTTCGGCCTGCTGGCCGACAAGACCGTACCGCATATCCGCGCGGTGCTCGATGCCTTGCAGGGCGAAGGGTGCGTGACGGTGACGACCGACACATACCGGCTGGTCTCAATCACGCCGAAGGGTCGTGAGGTGATGATGCGCCGCCTTGAAGGATTCCGCATGGCCTGGCCGCAAAAACGACTTCCTTTACAACGACGCGCGTTTCTCACGGCGGCCGGCAGCGCGGTCGCCGGCCTGATCGGAGGATGCGGCACCCCGTGCGCCGCGCGGGACGCCCGCGCCCCGAATGTCGTCTTTGTACTGGCCGACCAGTGGCGCGCTCAGGCGTGCGGCTACGCGGGCGATCCCAACCTGCTCGGCATGACACCGACGATCGACCGGCTAGCCGCCGAAAGCGCGAACTTCACGCACGCGGTCTCCTGCTGCCCGGTCTGCTCGCCCTACCGCGCCAGCCTGCTCACCGGACAGTACCCCCTCACCAACGGCCTCTTTCTCAACGACGTCTGTCTCAGCACGCGCGCGACCTCGCTCGCGCAGGCCTACGCCCAGGCAGGGTACGACACGGCCTACATCGGCAAGTGGCATCTGGACGGCCACGGGCGCAGCGCCTACATCCCGCCGGAGCGGCGTCAAGGTTTCGATTACTGGAAAGTGCTGGAGTGCACCCACGCCTACAACCGCTCTCCCTACTACGCGGGCAACGACCCGCAGCAGCGCCTCTGGGAAGGCTATGACGCCTTCGCGCAGACCCGTGACGCGGAGGCGTATATCGCGGGCCGCGCACGCCGCGACACGCCGTTTCTGCTGGTCCTTTCCTGGGGGCCGCCGCACAACCCATACGAGACCGCGCCGGAGCGCTTCAAGGCTCGTTTCGCGGCTGACCGGCTCACGCTGCGTGACAACGTGACCGGCGACCTCGCGGCCTGGCGCCGCGACCTCGCCGGGTATTACGCGCACATCGCCGCGCTCGACGAGAGCCTCGGCCACCTGCTCGCGACGATCGACAACGCGGGTCTGCGCGACGACACGATCGTCGTTTTCACATCCGATCACGGCGACATGCTGGGCTCGCACGGCCAGATGCGCAAACAGAAGCCCTGGGACGAGTCGATCCGCGTGCCGCTGCTGATCCGCGGCCCGGGGGTCATGAACCGCGCTATCGACATGCCGATCAACACGCCGGATCTGATGCCCACGCTGCTGGGCGCCTGCGGCGTGCCGGTGCCGGCGTCCGCGCAAGGCACCGATTTCTCGCCGGTGCTCTGCGGCGTGCGCCTGCCCGACGACAATCCTGTGCTCATCCAGTGCCCCAGCCCGTTCGGCGAATGGACCCGCGCGCGCGGAGGCCGCGAATACCGCGGCGTGCGCACGCGGCGGCACACGTACGTTCGCGATCTGAACGGCCCGTGGCTGCTGTACGATAACGAGGCGGACCCCTATCAGCTCACGAACCTCGTCGGCCAGCCGCAGCAGGCCGCCGTGCAGGCACGGCTGGAGCGCGAGCTGCGCCGCCTGCTCGCCGAAACCGGCGATGCTTTTCAACCCGGACAGGCTTACATCGCCCGATGGGGCTATCCTGTCGACGCGCACGGCACGATGCCTTACAAATGAGCTGCCGGATGAAACGGACGATATCCTTACGACACTGGAACACCGTCAGCACGCCGTCGCCGGACCAGCCGCGCGGAACGAGCGCCCGCTCCTCCGCGGTCAGGTGCCAGTCGCGGCTGCGCGCATACACCCCGATGGAGGAGGCAGAATGAACCGTTCAGCAACGAGATTCGGCAAGACGAAGATCCCCGCTTGTTTTGTCATGGCTCTTGTTCTCTTTGCGGAGACCGGCTTGTCGCAAACGGGAACCGGCCGGCCCAATGTCATTCTGTTTTTTCTGGACGACAGCGGGTATGGCGATTATGCCCACACCGGCAACCCGACGATTCAAACGCCGCAAATCTCGAAGCTCGCGCGGGACGGGGTCTCCTTCACACAATTTTATGTGGCCTCCCCCGCATGTTCCGCTTCGCGCTACGCGCTGATGACGGGACGCCATCACGCTCGTTCCGGATTGGGCTCATGGGTCATCGGGCCGAACGCGCGGCGTTATCTGC
>JAGOBZ010000186.1:5358-6610 GCA_017999015.1 Kiritimatiellia bacterium | reverse complement strand
ATTTCGTTTTTGTACTGGTTTTTAATATAGAGACAAAACTGCGCATAAATGATTTTAAAACTGTGCCATAAAGACACGATTTTCAGAGGTCAGTGTCTGTGGGCAGGTCCTGCCGTACCTGTTCCGCAGGGACGGCAATCAGGCGCTGACATCTGCCTGGCGCGCGTCGGACGCATAGTTCTTGACTCGCTCGGTCGGGAGTACCGGCAGTACCGGGCGTGCGGGGGGGGGCCGAGGACAGGCAGGAATGCCTGTCCAACCCTCGCACTTCTGGCGCGCAAGCCCTCTGCCCTCTGACCGCTGACCTCTCCTTCCTCCTTCCTCCTTCCGCAAAAAGCCCCCCAAAAGCTTGTGTCCCGTCTTCTCCTCTGCTATGATTACTCCCTCAATCCATTCACGGAAATAGGTATGTCAGAAGATACTCGCAGCGATACAAACGAGCCTATGTCGGCAGGGGTGCCGGCAGGCAATTACACGGCGGCCAACATCACGGTTCTCGAGGGCATGGAGGCGGTTCGCAAACGGCCGGCGATGTACATCGGCGACACCGGCGAACGCGGGTATCATCATCTGGTCTATGAGGTGGTCGACAACTCGATCGACGAGGCGCTGGGCGGTTATTGCACGCACATTGACGTCACGATCAACCCGGACGGATCGCTTTCGGTGATCGACAACGGGCGCGGCATTCCCGTCGATATCCATCCCACGGAGGGCCGCCCTGCGGTGGAGGTGGTGCTGACCACGCTGCACGCCGGCGGCAAGTTCGACGGCTCGAACTACAAGGTGTCCGGCGGTCTGCACGGCGTCGGCGTCTCCTGCGTCAACGCGCTGAGCGAGTGGATGGAGGTCGAGGTCCGCCGCAACAGCAAGATCTACCGGCAGCGCTTCGAGCGCGGACATCCCGCGACGCAGCTCGAGGTCATCGGCGACACCCACGGCACCGGCACCAAGGTCACCTTCTTCCCGGATCACACGATCTTCACCTGCCACGCTTTTAAATGGGACATTCTCGCCAACCGTCTGCGCGAGCTGGCCTTCCTGAACCGCGGCGTGTCGATCCGCTTCCGCGATCTCGAGCACGAGCAGGAGCGCGATGAATCGTTCCTCTTCAATGGCGGCATCGTGGAGTACATCCACTATCTGAACAAGAACAAGACGCCGGTCCACGAGCAGGTCATCTACGTCTCCGGCGCACGCGACATGGTCGAGTGCGAGATCGCGATGCAGTACACCGAGGCGTACAACGAGA
>JAGOBZ010000186.1:0-5258 GCA_017999015.1 Kiritimatiellia bacterium | reverse complement strand
CAGCTCACCCGCAAGCTGCTCTTCCTCGGCGCGGACGACATGAGCGTGCGCATGGCCGACGGCCGCGTGCTGGCCGGCGCCGAGTTGCGCACCCTGCTCGAACTGCTCGCCGAACTGGAGGTGACCGCCAAAGCCGTGGAGCGCCGCGGCTTAAGCCCGCAAACCCTCTTCGGCCTGCGCAAGCCCGACACCGGCGAGTTTCCGCGATTCGTGACCGTCGTCGGCTCCGGCGACGATGCGGTCTTCGGCTACGCCTACTCCGACAGCGAATTGGCGCACGCGCGCGCCGAGGCCGAGACGCGGCTGGGCAGCTCCATCGACCTGGCTGAAACCCAGGTGCAGGCCTATCATTCCGTCCAGCAGATGCCGTTCCGCTGGCTCGAACTCTACCGCGCCAGCCTGCTCAAAAAACAGATCGACAGCCTCTGCGGCATGGGCTTCTCGTCCGCGGACTGCATCGGCGGCGACACGCCGGTGGCCTACATCGTTGAGGACGGCGACGAGATTCCGGTGAAGGCGCTGCCCGACCTGCTCGACACAGTGCGCGAACGCGGCCGCAAAGGCCTGGCGATTCAGCGCTACAAAGGCCTCGGCGAAATGAACCCCGACCAGCTTTACGACACGACGATGGACCCAGGCAAGCGCCGTCTGCTTCGCGTGCGCCTGGAAGACGCTGTCAAGGCCGACGCGATCTTCACGCTGCTCATGGGCGATGAGGTCGAGCCGCGCCGCAAATTCATCGAGGACAACGCCCTGAACGTCCGCAATCTGGACGTCTAGCGGTCTGCCCTCTAAAAAAAGAGGTGCGGCATGAATCGCAGAGCGTTTTTGAGCGCGCTGGCGTGCGCCGGCGCTGTTCGGCTTGCGGGTCACGCGGCGGCCCCTTCGGGGCGCCCTCCCAACATCCTGCTGCTCTATACCGACGACCAAACGTTTGACTCGATTCGTGCCTTGGGCAACTCCGAAATCCGCACCCCGAACCTCGACCGTCTCGCCGCGGCCGGCACGGTCTTCACGAACTGCTACAACCAGGGCGCCTGGCACGGCGCGGTCTGCGTGGCCAGCCGTACCATGCTCACTACCGGACGCTTCCTCTGGGAGGCCTGCGCCATCGAGAAGCAGCTTAAGGATGAGGCCGAGCGTCAGCGCCTCTGGCCCCAGCTCATGCGCCAGGCCGGTTACCGCACCTGCATGACCGGCAAATGGCATGTCTCGGGCGTCACGCCCGCCCAGGTGTTCGAAGACGCGCGCCACGTGCGGGGCGGCATGCCCGCCACCTGCGAAGAGGCCTATGAGCGGCCCCGCGCCGACGGCAGCGACCCGTGGCAACCGTGGGACACCTCGCGCGGCGGGCACTGGGCCGGCGGCAAGCACTGGAGCGAGGTCACCGCCGATGACGCCATCGCCTTCCTCCAAGCACCGCAGCCGCGCGATCCCCGTCCGTTCTTTATCTATGCCGCCTTCAACGCGCCGCACGACCCGCGCCAGAGCCCGCGCGAGATGGTGCAGGCCTATCCGCCCGAACAGCTTGCGCTGCCCCCGAATTTCATGCCGGCCCATCCCCACAAGGACGTGATCGGCTGCCCGCATACGCTGCGCGACGAACGGCTTGCACCCGACCCCCGCACGCCGCACGCCGTCCGGGTGCACCGTGCCGAGTACTACGCGCTCGTCACCTGGCTCGACGCCCAGATCGGGCGCGTGCTGGACGCAGTCGACGCCGCCGGGCACACGAACGACACCGTCATTTTTTTCACCAGCGACAACGGTCTTGCCGTCGGCCAGCACGGTTTCATGGGCAAGCAGAACATGTTCGAGCACAGCATGAAGGTGCCGCTCATCGCCGCGGGGCCCGGTTTCGCCGCCGGCCGGTGCATCGCCGCGCCGGTCTACCTGCAGGATATCATGCCCACGTCGCTTGAGCTGGCCGGCGCGCCGCGGCCCGCGCATGTGCGCTTCCGCAGCCTGCTGCCGCTCGCGCGCGACAGCCGCGCCCCGCATTACGACGCGATCTACGGCGGCTACATGACCTTGCAGCGCATGGTCCGGGTAGGGGATATGAAGCTCATCTGGTATCCGCAGCCCAACGTGTTCATGCTTTTCGATCTGGCGCAGGATCCGCATGAATGTCACGACCTGTCCGGCGACCCCGCCCACCGCGCCACGCGCGCCGCCCTCACGCGCCGCCTCGCCGCGCTCCAGCGCGAGCTGAACGACCCGCTGCCGCCGGTCCCGGTCGACACCGGCGGGGAGGGCGCCGCCCATGACACGTAGACGTTTTCTCGCGCGCATGGCGGGCGCGGCCGCCGCGACGGCAGCCGACCGCGCACCGGGCCTGGAACCGGCCGGCCTGCAGGGACGCCGCCCCAACGTCGTCCTGATCCTGACCGACGACCAGGGGCCCGGCGATATGGCGTGGGCCGGCCACCCGCATCTGAAGACGCCGCACCGCGACGCCAACGTCGGCAAGCTGCTGGCGGCACTCGATGCCTGGGATCTTTCGCGTGACACGCTGGTGCTCTTTCTCGGCGACAACGGCTCGTGCCACAGCCGGCTGTTCGACGCCGGGCTGCGCGGCGCCAAAGGCAGTCCGCACGAGGGCGGCACGCGGGTCGGCCTGCTCGCGCGCTGGCCGGGGACCGTGGCCGGCGGGACCGCCTGCGACGCGCTGACCGCGCATGTGGATCTCTATCCCACGCTGTGCGCGCTGGCGGGGGTCGTTCCGCCGGCAGGGCAGCCGCTCGACGGACGCAGCCTTGTGCCGCTGCTGCACGCGCCCGACGCCGCCTGGCCGGACCGAATGCTGTTCACGCATGTGGGGCGCTGGGCACCGGGCAGCGACCCGGATGCGGCCCAACACAAGACGTGCGCGGTCCGCACCGCCCGCTAAGGGCGAAAACGTTTCACATTGTGGTAGAACCGGTCGGTCTGATAACATAACGCGGTTTTTGTGCCCCTGTAGCTCAGTTGGATAGAGCAACGGATTTCTAATCCGTGGGTCGCAGGTTCAAGTCCTGCCAGGGGCGCCATCCTAAAACCCCGTAAAATCCCGCTTTTATTGGGGTTTTTTTATTTTTCTGGACACATGCGCCACCAGCGCCATCCTCCGCAAAGCACGCGAAAGCACCCCGTTAGATGCGCCAATGATAATCATATTGTAATCATGTCTGGCCAATGATAATCATCTGCCCGTACGACACCGTATGAACGTCCCGTTCTCGATCTCGGCGAAGGCCTGGTTAAGTTCCGCCTGCGTGTTCATCACGATCGGCCCGCCCCAGGCCACAGGCTCACGCAGCGGGCGCCCTGCGACAAGCACAAAGCGCAGGCCCTCCGGCCCTGCCGTGACCGAAACCTCGTCGCCGCCGCCGAACAATGCCGCACGCCGACTTCCCACAGGCGTTGCCGCGCCGCCGAAAGCGCCTTCACCTTCGAAGGTATATGCGAACACAGTCGCTTCTGCGTCCACGGGCATGCTCCAGACCGCGCCCGGCTTCAGATTGACGCCCAGCATCGTGATCCTGACGTAGTCGCCCTGCGTCGCCCCCTCGGCATCCCCGTAACGACCGGCGATGACGGCCACCGTCCCCGCCGCCTCCTCGATCTTTGGGATCAGCTCCGCCTTGAGATCGCGATACATGGGCTTCACCATCTTGTCCTTAGCGGGCAGGTTCACCCAGAGCTGGAGCCCCAGCATCCTCGGGTAGGCTTGGGGCATCTCCTGGTGGATGATGCCCGAGCCCGCGGTCATCCACTGGCAGCAGCCGTCGGTGATGCTCCCCTGATTGCCGAGGCTGTCGCCGTGCTCGATGTTGCCCTGAATCAGGTACGTCACGGTCTCGATGCCGCGGTGCGGGTGCCAGGGGAAGCCCCTGACGTAATCGTCAGGATCACGGGAGTCGAACGCGTCCAGCATCAGGAAGGGGTCAAAATCCGCGACCGTGTCAGGCCCCAGCACGCGCACGAGCCTGACGCCGGCCCCGTCCTTTTGCTCATTGCCGGCCACAACCTTCACGACTTCCCTTGTCTTGCTCATGACCTGATCCTTTCAGTTACCGCCCCCGGCCTTGCGTCCGCTCTTGCCCCGCGGCTTCGTGGCGCAGACCACGGAGTCCATGGCCTGGCCCCGGAGCATAAGCCTTGCCTTCGAGAACCCCGCCGCCGACAGGTCATCACGGATCTCGTTGAACGTGAACGTCCCGCCCCCTGAAGTGTTGACCAGCATGTTGACGGCGAACATCGCGCCGGCTTCCGGGCGCGTGCGGGACTTCATGACGATGTCGCGGATCAGGATCATACCGCCGGGTTCAAGGGCCGAGAACAACTTCGAGAACAACTTCCGGTTCTGCGTCCTTGAGTTCTGGTGGACGATCGCGCTCACCCAGGCTAGGTCTGCGCCCTCTGGTAACGCATCGCTCATGAAGTCGCCCGGAACCAGCCTCACCCTGTCCGCAAGCCCCGCCCTTTTCATCATCATCCTGGCCATGGGAATGACCCCGGGCCGATCCATAACGGTCGCGCAGGCGCCGGGGTATAGCCGGAGGAAGGCCTGCGTCCACGTGCCCGAGGCCCCGCCCAGATCCAGAACATGAGTGAACTTGAGTTTGCCGATGCCGGCGACAAGCGGCACCGCCAAGGACCGGGATATCTCGTGCATGCCCCTGATGAACGAGGCCAGGTCGCCGCCGGTGCCCAAAACGCTGGGGCGGCAGTTGGCGGGTTTCCCGCTGAGCACGGTGCCGGCCAGTTGTCCCCAACTCCGCAGACAGTTGCCGAGGTGCCGGACCATGCCGAGCATGCACTCAGGCCCGGTTCCGGCCAAGACCCCCGCCACCGCCTTTGGCACGCTGTAGAGGGGTTCGGTCCCGGTGGACTTGTTCAGGAAATTGAGGGCTGCGAGCGCGTCCAGCAAGATGGTCACGGCCCTGACGTTTCCTTTGATCCGGCGGGCCAGCGTTGCCGCGTCCATGGGCCGGTCACTGAGGATCGTGAAGACGTCGAGCTCCGCAGCCGCGATCACGACGCATGACGGCTGGAACCCTCGAACCATGTCCAAAACGGTTTCTCTGTTAAGCTTCTTCCTCATAATTCCTCCCATGACACCACAAACGGTAACACACGCCCCGAGACGGCTTCAAGCCGGCATCCAAAGGACATATCATCAGGTTCCGGAAGATGCGCTTATTGCCTCGGCCGGTTTTTACGCTGGCACTTCCCCGCCTGCGGTGGTACGGTACGAACATGTAATCTGGGCATGT
>JAGOBZ010000185.1 GCA_017999015.1 Kiritimatiellia bacterium | reverse complement strand
CGTCTTCTCCTATCTGCTCAGGCTCGCCCTGCAGAGCGGCCGTTACGCGGCCGTGCGCCTGCTCGCATCCCGTGTGATCGAGCAGGCGCGTTTTGTTCTCGCCGTCACGGACGACGGCGTGGTGTCCAAAGAAGAGGCGGAGAAGGCCGTCGCCGCAGCGCGGCGGCTCTTCGACGCCTGGGCGGACGGGAAGGGCAAAGGCGTCACCCATCCCATCGTGGCCGAACTGCAAGACGCCGTCAACGAGGCCATGAAATGAAGAAAACCGTCCCCAAACCCGAAGCCCCGAAAACCGAGATCCGCGACAAACGCGACGCCGTGCGCGGCAAGGCCCGCGGCAAGCGGACCGCCCTGCGCGGCGCGGCCACGGCCGCGACCTGCCTCCTGATGGCGGCACTGCTCGGCTGCGCGACCGCCACGCCGTCCAGCAAATCCCAGACCTCCAAGGCCTGCGGCAACACCATCACGGTCAACCTCAACCTGTGGCCCGGCACCAACGCCCTCGCGTGCGCGGCCATGCCCGGCGGCATCACGATCAGCCTGAGCGACCTCATCGGCACGCAGGTCCAGAGCGCCGACGCCGGCGGCGACGAGTCCGTCAACCAGACCGCCACGCCCGCCAATACCCCCGGCATCGTGGGCGACAAGCCCATCGAGACCATCGGCGAGGTCGGCAAGACCGCGCTCACCTCCGGAGCTTCGACGGTCCTCAAGCAAGCCGCCAACGCGGCCGGCCTCTCCGGCACAACTGCCACCGCCGAGAAAGCGGCAACCGCCGCCACCGGCTCCGCCTGTGCCGACGGCGCATGCGCGGTGAAATAGTTCGTCCACAAAAAACTTGAATAAATCGAAACAAACAAGTACACTGCCGGGAGTTGCTAGCAACTTCCGGCAGTGTACTTGTTATATGACATCCGTATCCGCATGTTGACAATTGCCTTGCAACGGCCGCCATGGAGTGATACGCTGGCGGGAGTTACAAGTAACTCTCGCCAGCGTATCACTCGTCACTAGCATGATCGACAAAATTCCATCAGACACCTGGACTCGCATCGTGGCCGGACTGAACGAGCGACTGAAGACGCCTTCAGATACGCTCCCCAATGTTCAGTGGCTTTCCGAATACGCTTTGAGGAGTCTGCTTCTCGACGTGGCAAGGACCGCCCAGGTGTCGCCGACGCCCTCCGGGCGCACACTGTTACAGTTGCTGGTCGACAGCCAGCTCGCCCGGCAGCTTCCGCCCGACGACTTCTCCGATGTATCCAAGTCACCTGTCATTTACTCCCTTGAGCTAGGCGGAGCACCGTCGATCTCTCCGATCGAGCTGTTGCAGACCACGCAGGCCTCATTTCAGCGGAGCGTGATCTGCTACTTCACCGCGCTGGCCTATCATGAGCTGACGACGCAGGAGACGCCCCACCATCACGTGGCGGTCCTCAAGGAGCCAGCCAAGCGACCGCAGCCCGAGAGCGCACCAGACCGAACGCCTGCCGGCAAATCGGAGGGCGGAACATCGCTCGGCACGCTGCTGTTCCGCTATCAAGACATCCCCTACTATTTCACGCAGCGCGACCCCGCGCTGATGCCAGGCATCCAAACTGTTCGCTATTCCCCCTCCTGTCTGATCCGCATGACCACCCTTGAGCAGACGCTTCTGGACACGCTGCACAAGCCGTGGAGCTGCGGCGGCCCGTCCGTTGTCTTTGAGGCGTGGGAGCGCGGCCTGCCGCTACTCGACGACCCCCGCCTCGCCCATTGCCTGAAGATGATCGGGCGGAGCGATTTCACCCGCCGGGCAGGTTACATGCTGGAGCAGTTCGATCACGCCGCGGCCGACAATGATCTGCAAGCCCTTCTCTCCGACGCCCAGGACAAGGTGAAGGCCGACACCGTGCCGACCATCCCCCTGCTTCCCGGCGTTCCAGCGACACGGCACAATTCGACGTGGGGAGTTACCGCATGAACCCGAATGATCAACGCCGTTGGAAAGACCAAGTGCTCGAGTTCGCGCTGGCCGCCTTCGCCGCACACGAGCCGCTCCGTTCAGCACTCATCTTCAAAGGCGCCCGCCTCCTCAACCTGCGGCTGGGCGACACCGGTTCGCGCGAGTCTTTCGACCTCGACTCGAATCTGGACATGCACTGCGCCTCGGCCCACCCCGACACAGCGGCGCGGCGCGGTTTCCTGGAACGCGAAAGCGAACTCGCCCTGAGGCGCCTCATCGCGCGGCAAGACCCTGCCCGCTTCAGTTTCAAGTCCGTCAAAGTCGAAGTGAAACCGCCCAGGGACGACCACCCGTTCAACTGGACCGGCTTCACCGTGAAGATCGGCCTACTGGACAACGCGAATCCGGCCGCACAAAACACGCCGGCAGTGGAGATCGACATCGCCGCGCCCGAAGTCCTAGGCGAGGGTGTCATCTCCGCCCTGCGGCTACGTGACGGCCTGACCGTGCAGGCCTACACGCTGGAGCGCATCGCCGGCGAGAAGCTGCGCGCCTATCTCACCTCGCTTCCTGCCTACAGGACGAAGGTCGGCCGCAGGCCCGACACGCCGCGCTTCAAAGACCTCTACGACCTTGCCCGCATCCGCCGCCGCTACGCGATCGCCGACAACGCCTTCTGGCGCACGGCCGGCCGCGAATTCCACCTGGCGTGCGAATCCCGATTTGTGGACTGCGCCGGCATCGCGACTTTCGGCGAAGACCTCGACACGTCGCGGCAGCAATACGAAACCGAACCGACTCTCCCCAAAGACATTCCCTTCAACGAAGCTTGGGCCGCAGTTCAAGCCGCCGTCGATCTCTTCACCGGGCTTGGCATCCTTCCTTTCGCATTCCCGATTCCGGAAGGGCGATTCCAGCCCCGTTATCGGCCGGAGTCACCGGGTCTTCACAAGGAATCTGCAGACCGCGGCACGCCATGAATCTAGCCGACTCGCAAAGCGGGTTCCCGCAACTGAACCCCGGCAGCCCTTCCGGATCGCCGGGCCATTTGATCCTGAAAACCAGGAGCGGTGTCTTGTCCATCGGATGAAAAGTGATCGTCTCGACCGAACGGTTGCAGGTCGCGGCCAGCTCGCAGATCAGCTCGAAGCCGATGCTTGTCAACTCCGCGTTTGTGGCCTTCGGCGTGAGCCTGGCGTCCTGAGGATGCTGGTTCTCACGTCTCATACCGCCGCCACAATAGTCGCAGAACTCGCTTAGCCGGTCGTCAAAATCGCGGGAGGCTCCGACATCAACGGCTCCGATCAAATACCCGCCCCTTGCCATTAACGACTCGTTGTAGGCTGGATCGCAAGCGAGATGCCGATAACATTCCGGTTCCGGGAAGGCCCAGCTCCCAAAAAACTCAATGATCGATTGCCCTTTCTCACGGTCAGATCCGGAGCGTTCTTCAACGGTGACAATACGCTCATCCCGCAAGAACTTCTGAATCAGTATGTCCGGTCGTGTGGGCATAACACTTTCACCGCCTCTTCCCCTTCTTCTCCGCCGGCAGCAGCGGCGCGGCAATCGTCTCGTACAACGCGAAAAGGAACTCCACTCGCTGGCGGTCGGACGTGAAGGGCGAGGCGCGGTAGCAGCGGTCCACCGCGCGGTCGAGATCGGCATGCGCCTTCACGAGATCCGGCGGCATGGTTGTCGGGTCATAGAGATCGGCCAGCGTCGACGTCGTGTATTTGGCCCGCACGTCCAACACGGCTTGCGCCGCCGCTTCCACCGCCGCCTTCTTCTTATCGGCGACCTCTGTCGGCCACGGGAAATTGTTGTAGACCAGCTTGACCGAATACTGATAATCGGATTTCAGTCTACCAGTGACATGGCGCATCCAGTCCATGTGCATCGCCGAGGTCAAGACGCCGAAGTGGTAGAGAGTGGCCGATGGCAAAAGCCGCACCTTGTTACTGCAGACCGCTTCTTCCGGAGACATAAAGGCCATCGGTATGTATTGCCGGCGTTCCGAACTTACTTCCGGAATAACCAAAAAAGGTGTGGTCGGGAAATTCTCTACGTGAAAGCGCGTCGGCGTGGCAGCCAGCTTCTTTGTGGGCAGGCTCTTGCTTTCCTGCCTCACCTTGCGGACGGCCTCGACGCGCTTGACCGCCTCGGGCATGCGGCGCAACTGGTCGGGCGGGCAGTCTTTGAGCAGCAGGCACCAGCGCTCGATGCCGTTGATGAACTCCTCGGAACCCAGCCAGCGCCGGAAGTACGGCTCGGCCGCGGGCTCGGCCGCAAGGAAGGCGGCCTTCTCTTCCGGAGTGAACAGGTAGTTGCCGCCGTCGATAGGCTTGTTGCCGATGCCGATCGCGGGCACGCCGCAGAGCGGCGTGGAGCGGTTCAGAATGGCGGTATCAGAACCTTCGATCAGGTACGGGCTGATATTCTTGGCGGCCGTCACGGTCGTGACGCCGTCGGCCTCTTCGTAGAGGCGCTTGGTCCCGTTAAACGATTGCGCAAAGCCGATCATGACCACGTGCACGTGGGCCTTGCCCCGCGCCTCGCTTTGCCACGGGAATGTGCGGTGCCCGAAAATGATCTTCATGCCCTGGGCGAAGAGCGCGTTCCACAGCACGCCGACCTGCTCGCCCTGCGTGATGGAATTGGTCGAGACGAAGCCGACCCGCACGGGCGTGTCTTTGATGAAGTCGGCGGCCTTGAAGTACCAGCCGGTCACATAGTCCAGCAGGCCGTAGTTCTTCACGGCGCCCGCCACGGCCGCCATGTCCTTGCGCTGTTCGTCGTCTTGGAACTTCGCGCCCACGAATGGCGGATTGCCCAGAATGTAAGAGCACTCGGCGGGATTGATGACACAGCGCCAGTTCAGGCGCAGGGCGTTGTCGTTGACGATGCGGGCGGATTTCTTGAGCGGCAGGCGCACGAAGTATTGGCCGAACTTTTCGGCCAGCAGCAGGTTCATCTGGTGGTCCATCAGCCACAGCGCCGTCTCGGCGATGCGGGCGGGCCACTCCTCGATCTCGATGCCGAACATCTGGTCCACGTCCACGCGCACGAGCAGCGCGATGTCGGTCACGGCCTGCCCGCCATACCCGAGCGCGTCGAGCACCTCCAGTTCCAACAGGCGCAGCTCGCGGTAGGTGATGACCAGGAAGTTGCCGCAGCCGCAGGCGGGGTCGAAGAACTTGAGCGTGCCCAGCTTCTGGTGAAACGCCGGCAGCTTGCGGCGGTCGTGTTTGAGCGTTTCGAACTCCGCCCGCAGGTCATCCAGAAAGAGCGCGTGGACCAGCTTGAGGATGTCGCGTTCCGAGGTGTAGTGCGCCCCGATCTGGCGGCGCTCCTCGGGCTGCATGATCGACTGGAAGAGCGAGCCGAACACGGCGGGCGATATCCGGCTCCAGTCGAAACCGGTGCAGCGGACGAGCGCGTCGCGCATTTCCGCATTCATATCGGCCAGCGGCAGCGTCTCGGAGAAGAGGCCGCCGTTAACGTAGGGCATGCCCAGCAGGCGCTCGTCGAGGTTCTTCTGGCGCTGCTCACGCGGCGTGTCCAGCACCTGGAAGAGCCTGGCGAGGTTCATGCCGAGGTCGGAGCCGTCCGGGCGCGTCTGGTTCTCGATGTACTCGGTGAAGGCGTTCGGATCGAAAATGCCGGTGTCTTCGGAGAAGAGGCAGAAGAGGACGCGCACAAGGAAGCGCTCCAGCGCGTGGCCGGTGTAGCCGCCCGCCGCCATGGCGTCGTGAAGCCGCCCCATGACCTCGGCCGCCTTGATGTTGATCGGGTCTTCCTGGTCGAACGTGCGGACCTTGTAGCCGGGGATAAACCCGAACAGCCGGACGTGGCGGTGGAGGTCTTTGACGCGGATCTCGACGCGTTGGACGTGCAGCCCGCAGAACAGCGGCAGGTCGCGCACGTCCTCCGGCTCCAGGTCGTAGAGCGCGAGGCGGTCGAAGTCTGTGACGATCACGTAGCGCGGGATCTCGTCGTGGCGGCCTTCGGTCGCCAGCGACTGCAGGTACTCGAACGCCTGCGACTCGGCGCGGTCCAGGCTCTTGCCCTGGCTCTTATGCTCAACCAAGAGACGTCCCTTCCAGAACAGGTCGATATAGCCGTACTGGCCGCCCAGCTTGCGGACCGGCTCTTCGAAGGTGGCGACGCTGCGGCGCGGGATGCCGAACACGTTAAAGAACGCGTCCCAGAAGGACTTGGCCTCAGCCTCCTCGCGGGTCTCCCCGGCCCATTCCCGCGAGAACTGGACCGCCCGCTGTTTGATCTCGTTCCACCCCAATTGCACCGCGTTACCCCTTAATCGACCTGCCCCGCCGGCCCGGACAACGGCCGGCGCGTAAATGGCCGAGCAACTTATCTTGCTGGAGAGTACCAAAGGCGGGGCGCGTGTTCAAGTAAGGCCGCCCCTCACTTCGCCTTCTCCACGGCCGCCCGCAGTTCCTCCACGCGCTCCGCGTGGTCGTAGCGGGCCGCCGTTGTGTCCTCGGTCCAGCCGCCCAGCCGCTTGGCCAGGTCATCAGACACCCCCGCCTCGCTCAACCGCGTCCGGAACGTATGCCGCCAAGAGTGGAAAGTGTGGCCCTCACCCGTGACCTTGGCCGCTTCCAGCACATCACGGAACGGGCTCACCTTATCGAACCTCGGGTACGCGGCCGCGTGCTCCGGGAACAGGTATTCCCCG
>JAGOBZ010000184.1 GCA_017999015.1 Kiritimatiellia bacterium | reverse complement strand
TCTGCACCGCGTCACGAAGGACGGCGGCCCGGATCAACGGAGATATTTGCGTTTCCATGGGTGGCTCTTACGATACCGTTTCGGCCCCTCTTGCCACAAGCCGAAACGTACTCCGTTCGGTTTGTCGAGTAATGCGCTTGTGTTAAGGGATAGGGGTGTAGTAAGGTTGACACCCGAAGTCCGTCGCGCGGCTGTGCCGCGAATGATCGAGGAGGGGGAACTTTCAACGCACAACGTTCAACTCTTAACGTTCAAGTGATGGACGCGTCAACACATCTGTAGGCCGTTTATGAAGCCGATCTATTTTGATAACAACGCCACGACCTGCGTCGCCCCCGAAGTGCGCGACGCCATGATGCCGTTCTTCAACGAGTTGTACGGCAATCCCTCCAGCATGCATGCGTTTGGCGGCCAGGTCGCCAAGCACGTGCAGCACGCGCGCGAACGCGTGGCCGCCTTTCTCAACGCGGAGCCTTCGGAGATTATCTTCACGAGCTGCGGCACCGAAAGCGACAACATGGCGATCCACGGCACCGCCGAGTTGCTGGGCCCGCAGGCCAAGGTCATCACCTCGCGCGTCGAGCATCCGGCCGTGCTGGGCCCCTGCCGCCGCCTCAAAGACATAGGGCACCGCGAGATCGAGCTGCCGGTGGACACGTTGGGACAGATCGACCTCGAGGCGCTGCGCGACGCACTGAAGGGCGGTACGCCCGCGATCGTCAGCCTGATGTGGGCCAACAACGAAACCGGCGTCGTGTTCCCGATGGAGAAGATCGTCGAGATCGCCAAGGAGGCGGGCGCCATCATCCATACCGACGCGGTGCAGGTCGCGGGCAAACTGCCGATCGACGTGAAGCGTCTGCCCATCGATATGCTTTCGATCTCCGGACACAAGCTGCACGCGCCCAAAGGTATCGGCGTCTTCTACCTGCGGCGCGGCACGCGCCTCAAGACCTTCATGCTCGGCGGCCATCAGGAAAACGGGCGGCGCGGCGGCACGGAGAACGTGCCGTACATCGTAGGGCTTGGCGCGGCTGTTGACCTCGCGACCGCGAGCATGGACGAGGAGCGGCGCACGCTCACGCGCCTGCGCGACAAGCTGGAGAACGGTCTGCTCGCCACCTGCCCGGACGCGCGCGTCAACGGCGACCGTGTGAGCCGCCTGCCCAACACGACGAACATGAGCTTTGAATATATCGAGGGCGAGGCGATCCTGTACCACATGAGCGATCTCGGGATCTGCGCCTCGACCGGCTCGGCCTGCGCGGCCGGCTCACTGGAGCCGTCGCACGTGATCCGCGCCATGGGCGTGCCGTTCACGGCGGTCCACGGCTCGGTGCGCTTCTCGCTCAGCCGCTACAACACCGAAGCGGAGGTCGACTACGTGCTCGAGCACATGCCCCGGATCGTGCGCAAGCTGCGCGACCTCTCGCCCTTCGGCAAAGGCGACGCCCTGCCGGTGGAGCTATAAAACACTCAACGTTCAACGCTCAACTCTCAACGTTCAAGACGGGAGAACTGCGGATGAATTCCAAGCCCCGTGGGTTTCTTCTTGAGAGTTGAAAGTTGAACGTTCTTCCGGCTTGCGACGCTAAGCGTTGATATTCGACGTTCAGCGTTCTCTCCTTCCTCCTTCTTCCTTCCTCCTTCTCCGCGTCTCTCCGTCTCTGCGTTAAAAAAACTACAGTTTGATCGTCGCGTTTTTGACGACCTGCGTATGCAGGCGTTCGTCAAACACATCGACATGCCGCCCGATATTCATCAAGGTCCCCACAGCCAGCATCGCGGTGACCAGATTCGTTCCCCCATAACTCATGAACGGCAACGCCAGTCCTTTGGTGGGCAGGCAGCCGGTGACGACACCGATGTTAAAACCCGCCTGAAACACCAGCAGCACCGTCATGCCGAACGCCAGCATGCGTCCGAGCCGGTCTGGCGCCCGCAGACTGATGCAGATGCCGCACGCGAGAATGATCACGAAGGCCAGCAAGACACCGATTGAAAACAGGAAACCGAACTCTTCACCCCCGATCGCAAAGATGAAGTCGGTATGCGCCTCAGGCAGATAGTTGTATTTCTGAATGCTCTGGTTGAACCCAACCCCTGACGGCCCGCCGTTCTCAAAGGCAATGAGTGCCTGCTTGAGCTGGTAGGCGGCCGCCGAACCGCTCTCCTCGCCGTGCAGCCAGGCTTTGATGCGCTCCATGCGGTTGGCATTGGCGAGCACAAAGGCACCGACCACTGAAACTCCTCCTGCGCCAAAGATCAGCAGGTAGAACAGCCGGGTGCCGGCCACAAACATCAGCAGCCCGCCGACCACGCAGACGACCATCGTCGCGCCGAAATCCGGTTCGATCACAAGGAGAGCCGCGATCGCGCCGAGACCGAGAACCGGAAAGACCGCGCCCTTCCAGAACTGACGCACACAGCGTCCGATTCGATCCATCCAGACGCTCATCACCACGACCGTCATGATCTTGGCGAATTCACTCGGCTGCACACGCAACGGCCCCAGGCTGAGCCAGCGGTAACTGCCTTTGGCCTTGACGCCGATCACCGGTGCGAAAACCATCATCAGCGCGAGTGCCACAAGCAGATAAAAGCCGATGCTCAACGCCGGCGTTTCTTTCCACCAGTGGTAGTCAAACCGGGCGGCAAGCCAAGCCACGCAAAAAGCCAAAACCATCCACGTCAACTGGCGGTTCACAAAAAAGTGCGGGTCGCCGTAAAGACCTTGCGCCCGCACCGCGCTGGCCGTCGCCAGCAGAACAATCCCAAAACCCAGCAGCGAGAGGACGATGAGTGCCAACGCCATCAACGTCTTACGCATGATCCCAACCCCTCGCTATTTAACGCCGCCGGGAATCTTCAGGATGGAGCCCGCCTTCAGTTCCGAACCGGTCAGGTTGTTCAGCGACTTCAGATCGCTCGGGCTGACACCCCAGCGGATTGCGACCGCATACAGATCCTCGCCCTCTTTGACCGTGTAGGTCTGGACATTCGGATCGGCGGCGGCTGCAGGCGCCGGCACGGGCACGGCGGCCTCCACCTTCACAGGCGCACTTTCAACCGGCGCGGCGGGCGCAACGGTTTCGGCTGCAACCGGAGCCGGCGCGGGCGCGGGCGCGGGCGGCGGCGCTACAACAGTCTCTTTGGGCTTCGTCTCGGTCACGGCTTTGGGTGCCGAAGCCGTTTTTGGCGCGGCCATCTTCGGCGCGGCGGCAGCGGGATTAGACACCCTACCCGTCGCGGCCGGCTTCTTAGTCGCGCCCACGATCTTGAGCTTCTGGCCGACCACAATCTTGTCGCCCTTGAGTCCATTCGCCGTACGCAGATCCGCAGTCTTTACACCGTGCCGGTAGGCAATCACTGAGAGCGAGTCACCCGGCTTGACCACATAGGTTACAGCAGGGCCCGACGCGGACGCCTCGCTCTTCGCCGTCTTCGGAGCGGACACCTTGGGAGCGCTCACGCGATGCGCTTTCGGCGTCGTTGC
Organism: Kiritimatiellia bacterium; assembly: GCA_017999015.1. GTDB lineage: Bacteria > Verrucomicrobiota > Kiritimatiellia > RFP12 > UBA1067 > DUPH01. The sequence continues at coordinate 3,184 of JAGOBZ010000184.1, read as the reverse complement.
CGGCATCGCGCGCACCTGGCCCAGATCGACCTGGCCCGGAAGCTGGATCACCTGTCCGACGCGCAGGCGGTTCGGCGATATTCCGGGGTTAACCGCCACCACATCCTGCCAGCGCAAGTTGTACTTGTAGGCCACCGCGGAAATCGTGTCACCCTTCTGAATCGTGTAGGGCGTCGTGCTCGGCACCGTCGGCAAAGCAACAGGCGCCGTCTCGACCGTCGGCATCGTCTCAACCGGCGCGGCCGGTTCCAAAGTCTGGACTTCAACCGGAGGAAGATCGCTGCCTGGCACTTCGCTCACGGTATGATCCTTCGGCTTCCCAAACATACCGCACCCTTGCAGCAGGAGGCATCCCGCCACCAGATTCGCACCCGCTGCAGCACGCATGACTTGACGATTCATTGTGTCTCCTTGTCCTTCTTGCCCTCAGAAAAGAAACGCTCATCGAGATCCGCAACCGCACGGACCCGCTCTGTGAAACGTTCTCCTCTTTCCCGATAGCTGGTAAATTGATCAAAACTGGCTGTTCCCGGCGACAACAGCACGACTTCACCTGGCAACGCCTCTCCCTGAACGGCTTCGACCGCTCGCTCGAGCGTACCGCACACTTCACAAGGGACCGACGTTGACCACGCCTGAAACATCTGCTCAGCGCATTGCCCTATAAGATACACTTTTTTTACCGTTTGTGTCAGCAACTCTTTTGCCCAGCCCAGCTCCTTTTCTTTGAGAAGCCCGCCGGCGATCAAACGAACCGGCCCTTGCGCCATCCGCAGCGCGGCGGCGGTGGCCGTCAGGCTGGTGGCCTTGGAGTCATCGACATACCGCACCCCCTGACGGCTGACAGCAACCGTCTGCATGCGGTGCGCCAACGGCTCGAACCCGGTCAGACCGGTCTCGATCTGCACGTTGTTTAATCCCGCATGGCGCAGCGCCGCCACGCCGGCCGCCGCCGCCGCGCCCAGAACGGCATTGTCAAACCAGCTCCCCCGCAACTCGACCTTACAGACACGCCCTCCCAGTATGCCCATCACTGCATGATCGGCGTACGCCCATTCGCAGCCTGCGTCCGTACCGAAGCGCAGCAGTTCGACACCTTCCGGAATGCGCCCCTCGTGAGACAACCCGGCAGGCAGCAACGCGACACCTCCGCGACGCATGGAGGCAAACAGCGACAACTTGAGCGCCTTATATTCGGCCATGTCCGCGTGACGGTCAAGATGGTCGGCCTGGAGATTCAGCAGAATCGCGATATCCGGACGGAATGTCCGCGTATGTTCCATCTGAAACGAACTGACTTCTGTCACTGCCCAGCACAACTCCGGCCGTTCCAGTGCCAACCGGCTGAGCGGAATCCCGTAATTGCCGGCCGGCGACGCGGTCACGCCCGCTCCGTTCAACGTATCCGCACAGAGTTTGACCAGCGAACTCTTGCCTTTGCTGCCGGTCACTGCCAGTATGCGCCCCGGCCAGTAACACGCGCCCAATTCCAGCTCTGAAATCACCGTCACGCCGCGCGCGCGGCACGAGGCAATCCAGGGGTGACGTACGGCGAACCCCGGGCTTGTGACGCATACGTCAAACGGCTCGTCCGGCAGCTCGCCGGCGCCAAAATGCAAAGCGATCCCTGCCTCGCGCAACCGCCCGGCCACGGCGGCACATGCCGCACCGTCGCTCTCATCCAGCACCTGCACGCATCCGCCGCGCGCCGCCAGCAGCAGCGCCGCCGCCTCGCCGCTGGCACCGGCACCCAGCACGAGCGCATTCACCTGATCATAGGGTCCATGCATCCAACACCTGCTCCAGTCTCATCCCGCGCGACGCCTTCAACAACACACTGTCCCCGGTGCGCACCCGCCCACGCATCGCCGCCGCCGCAGCAGCAGCATCCGCACAACACGTCACCCGCACCGCCGGATAACCACACTTCACCGCCTCATCCGCCACGTAACGCGACGTATCCTGACCGACGCCGATCACTTCGTCCGGTGCCAGTGCCGCAACCACGCGCCCCAGTTCGCGATGCAACGACTCGGCATGCGCGCCGAGTTCAAGCATGTCGCCCAGCACCGCGATCCGCCGGCCTCCGCACGGCATCTGCATGAAAGTGGACAGCACGGCGCGCATGCTCTGCGGATTGGCGTTGTAGGCGTCGTTCACCACCGTGACGCCTCCCCGTTCGCTTACGGCCCAGCGCATACCGGGAAGAACCATGCGCGCGAGGCCCTCCGCCGCAGCCGCAGCCGGCACGCCCGCCGTGCGCGCCGCAGCAAAAGCGAGCAACAGGTTCGAGGCGTTATGTTCACCGGGCAACCCGCAACACAACTCGATCTGTTCGCCAGTCGCTCGCTCAGACACCCGCATCCGGCCGACCGACAGATCCACCGGCTCGCCGTAATAATCCGCCTCGCGCGTCACCAGCGAGGCCGTCACGACCGGTGCCGCCGAGCAGGCCGCCAGACGCTCAAAACAGGCGGTCTCGCGGCAGAGCACCGCCGCGCCGCTGTGCGGCAACGCACGCAGCAGATCGCCCTTCTCCAGTGCAATCGCCTCCTGCGAGCCGAAATGTTCAATGTGCGCACATCCGATACTGGAGATCAGCGCGATCTCGGGGCGAAGCACCTCGGCCAGCGCCGCGATTTCGCCCGGATGATTGGTGCCGACCTCGAAAATGCCATACACCGTCTCGGCACCCAACGACAACAGACTCAGCGGCAACCCGATCTCGTTGTTCAAATTGCCGCGTGTGGCACAGACCGGACCGCCGCCGCTGCAGAGCGCGGCCGTCATCTCTTTGACGGTGGTTTTCCCGGAACTGCCGGTGATCCCCACAATATGCGCCGTCTGCCGCAGCCGCCAGGCGCGCGCGGCTTCAGCCAGCGCTCGCCGCGTGTCGGACACGCGGATCAACGGCCATCCGACCGCCTCTTCGGGTGTGTGCCACGCCCTCTCCACCAGCGCCGCAGCCGCCCCCTTCTGAAAGCCCTGCGCAACAAAATCGTGCCCGTCAAAATGCTCGCCGCGCAGGGCGACATAGAGGCAGCCCGGCGTCACCTGACGCGTGTCTTGCGTCACGCCGCGGAAGGTCGTCGGCAGCGCCTGCGCGTCGCCGCCTGTCCATGCGGCAAACTCGGCCGCGTCAAATACCTGTGGTTGACCGTTTGACATATTCACATCCGCCCCG
>JAGOBZ010000183.1 GCA_017999015.1 Kiritimatiellia bacterium | reverse complement strand
GTGAACGTCGACAACGCGAAGGCCACCGCCCAGACGTTCGGCATCCGCAGCATTCCCACGCTCGTGGTCTTGAAAGACGGCAAGACCGTCAAGTCCTTCACCGGCCTCACGCAGGCGGACGCCTTGGTGGCCGCCGTCAAGGAAGCCCTGTAAGCGCCGTCACTCGCCCTCTTTCCCAAAACCACCCCTCACAAAGGATTCCCATGCGCACGCCTCTATTTCTTGCCGCCGCCCTTGCCACCACCCTCCACGCTGCGGCGGCCGAGCCGCAGGCGGCGCCCGCCGAGACACCCGGCATGGCCCGTATCTTCAACGGCAACGACCTGACTGGCTGGGAGGGCGACCTCTCGCTGTGGTCGGTCAAAGACGGCGTCATCCGCGGTGAAACGACTGCCGAGAATCCGGCGCAGGGCAACACGTTCCTGATCTGGAAGGGCGGCACCACGCGGGATTTTGAGCTGCGGCTGTCCTTCCGCTGCACCGCCGCGAACAACTCGGGCATCCAGTACCGCTCCGCGCGCCTGCCGAATAAACCCGGCGCCAAAAACCAGTGGCGGCTCAAGGGCTACCAGCACGAAATCCGCAACGAACAGAAACTGCCGAACGTCGCGGGCTTCATCTACGACGAGGGCGGCAAGCGCGGCCGCATCTGCTTGGTCGGCGAGCAGGCGATCTGGGCCGACGGCAAAAAACAGGTGCAGGCGTCGCTGCTCGACGGCGAAGCGTTCAAGGCGCTGTTCAAGCTCAACGACTGGAACGACGTCGTGATCGTCGCCAAAGGCAACCGCATCCGCCACTATCTGAACGGACGGCTGACCCTGGACTTCACGGACGACCCCGCGCTGGCCCTGCTGGACGGTTCATTGGGCCTGCAACTGCATGCCGGCCGGCCGATGTGGGCGGAGTTCAAAGACATCCGCATCAAGCCGCTGGACTGATGCGGCCCTCGTTTGCACCCTTCCTGTGAAATTTGCACGCCGCACACGCTTGTGTGCGGCTTCTTGGTCTTGCTACAGTAGACGCCGAAAGGGAGGCTATCATGTTGAAATCTGTTTTACTTTTCGGCGCGTTGAGTTCCGCGTGCGCGGTTTCGGCCGCCGAGCTCATCAAAGTCGGCATCATCGGGCTCGACACCTCGCACAGCATCGAGTTCGCCAAACTTCTGAATGCCGAAACCCCGGCGCCGGAGTACGCGGGCTGCCGAGTGGTGGCGGCCTATCCGCAAGGCAGCCGCGACATCGCCTCCAGCACCAACCGCGTGCCCGGCTATATCGAAAAGGTCAAGCCGTTCGGAGTCGAGATCGTCGATTCGATCGACACCTTGCTGACGAAAGTCGATGCGGTGCTGCTGGAGAGCAACGACGGCCGCGTCCATCTGGAGCAGGCGCTGCCGGTTTTCAAAGCGGGCAAGCGCGTGTTCATCGACAAGCCGATCGCCGGCTCGCTGCCGCATGTGCTGGCGCTCTTCGAGGCGGCCCGGCGCCACAACGTGCCGATGTTCTCCAGCTCGTCGCTGCGCTACACGCCGCAGACGCAGGCCCTGCGCAGCGGCCAGCACGGTGCGGTCTTAGGGGTCGACGCCTTCAGCCCCTGCGCGCTTGAGGCCACGCATCCCGACCTTTTCTGGTACGGCATCCACGGCGTCGAAACGCTCTTCACGCTGATGGAGACCGGCTGCGAATCGGTCACGCGCGTCTCCACGCCCGGCACGGATTTGGCGATCGGCACATGGCGCGAGGGGCGCATCGGCACCTTCCGCGGCAACCGCGACTCGAAAAACGGCTACGGCGCGACGGTCTTTCTGGCGAAAGGCTTGCAGCGCGTTGACGATTTCAAAGGTTACGGACTGCTGCTGGCGGAGATCGTGACCTTCTTCAAGACCGGCATCGCGCCGGTCAAACCGGAAGAGACGATCGAGCTGTTCGCCTTCATGGAAGCTGCGGACGAGAGCAAGCGACGCGGCGGCGTGCCGGTGCGCCTGGACGAGGTGCTAGTCAAAGCCAAGGCCGAAGCGGCGAAAATCACGCTTGACTGAGACCCCCGTTTACAGCCCGACCGGGAAGGCGGGCGAGGTGAGCGCGGCGCGCAGATCCGCCGCGCGTGCGTAGATCGCGCGCTCCTCCTGTGGCGAGAAAAAGAGGTCGAGGTGGCCCACCGCCTCGGCCTCGTTGTCTGTTGAGTGCAGGGCGTTATCCTTGTGATAAAGCCGCCCCTCGCACACGATCCGGTCGCGCAGCTCGCGCTTGAAGAACTGGCGGCTGTTGAAGACCAGCGGGTGTTCCTTGTCGCGCTCTTCCGCCGACCGCCAGCGCGGTTCCGGATCGAAGACCGCCACCGCTACCACCGGCCAGCCGCCCCACCGCCACTTGTTGCCGCGCATGTATTTCGCGCGCGTCAGCCGCGTCAGCCACGGGATGTCCTTAACGGCAAGCAGCGTGTAGTGCCGAGCCAGCTCGTCCAGCATGGTTTGCCGGAAGCCGCGGCGCACCGCTTTGGCGCGCAGCACGAATAGGTTGAGTTCGCCGGGCTGCCGCGCCGCCAGCAGCAACGCAAAGAAGCGGCTTTTGAAGAGGTGCTTGAACTGATTCTGCAGGTAACGGGCCGCCGTGTCGGGATCGATCGCGAAACCTTGCTCCGCCAGCAGGCGGTGCATGTCGAAAAGCGAGAGATCGTACGGACGCCCGAGCCGCTGTGCCAGTTCTTTCACAAAACCATAGCGTTTATAAGCCCGGAAGGCGAGCGGATCCGTGGCGTCCGCGCGGCAAGCCTCTGCCTTCTGGTAGGCGAGGTGGTAGAGCAGCGATACATAAAGATCGTGGTCGCACGGCACATAGAACGCATCCTGCCAGCGTACGCGGCGCTGCAGGATCGCGCCGGCCAGCGCGGCAGGGAAGTAGGCACCGCCGACAAAATCCGCGCCATGGCCGGCTGTCACGCTATACAGATCGCATTTGATCCCCAGTCGCTTCGGCACGCCGCGGAACGCGCGGGACACGGCTTCGGCCGCGCGGTCTTCAAGCAGGATGTCCATATCCTCCTTGCCGCCGCGCGCCGGGCACTCGCCCATATTGCGGTAGCCGCGCAACACCGCGTATGCAAAACCGTTCTCCTCCAGCCAACTGAAAAATTGCGCCGGATCTCTTAAATAGACTCTCATAACTCCAAACTTCTCCATGGATGCGATTCCGTTTCAACCGAACTGAAACGCGCCCCTTCAGGGCCACGCGATGACGCATTCCGGCTGGCCGGGGAGCTGCGCGGTGATGCGCACGGCCGCGTCCGGCGCGCGCACCGGATAGAAGCTCGCCTCGTACGGGAAGCGCTCGCAGACGCGGGTTTGACCGTCGCACGTGAAGGTCACCCGAGCGCCGGGAGTCGGATCGGCGGTGAGCACGGCGTAGACGGCGTCTTTGCCCCACGGCGAGCGGATCGTGAAGGCGTGGGCCTTGCCGAAGGCACCGGCATCAGCCGTGCGGTGCGAGGACGCGAGCGGCTGCGATGCGGGAAAGGCCGCGCGCGTGTCGGCGGGATAACCGACCGTGACCATCGAGAGCGGCGCGATCTCGACCGCGAAGGCACCCTCATTTAAAGCCGGAGCGGGACGGGCGGACGCCTCCCGGGCCGCCCGGAACGGATCGGCATCGCCTTCAAACAGGAGGCCCTCGCCGGCGGCGACGCCGCTCTTCGCTGTGTCGAGCCGCACGCGCACCGTGCGCCGCGCGCGCGTCTGGTTCATCAGCATCACCCAGAAACGGTCGGGGCTGCGCGCCGCCAGCCAGTCGGTTTGCAGGTCGGTCGTCACCAGGCCTCGCTCGATCCAGAGCACGGCGCTGCGGTCGTTGTAGACGGTTCCCGGTTCGGCGGTGTAGACGCGGTTGTTGAACCAGGCGTAGTTCTTCTGCTTGACCCAGGGGAAGGTGATCCGGCCGCCGGAACGCGCCTCGGCGTCAGCCACGAGATAGTCCATGGCAAAGGCGTAGTGCACCGGGATGTGGTGGTAGTAAATGCTGGTGATGTCGGGGCCGGCGTAGGGGTAGTCGGGGTCGTGGACGCGGTCGGTGAAGCAGGTCAGATAATAGCCCGGATAATTCGCGAAGCGGCCGATCACGCTGTTGCGCGCGAAGGTGCGGAAGAGCGTGCGGTTGGTGTGGCGGAAGACGCGCAGCAGGTGCGGTGCCCAGGTCGATTGCATAATGTTGTTCATCGCGCCGGGGAAGGCGGTGTAGGTCGAGGGCTGCTCAAGGCCGAGCCCGACCGGCGAGACCTGCCAGGCCGGGACGCTGCGGGTCGGCGTGTCGTTGGGCTTCCGCGGCCAGCCCAGGCGGAAGAGCTGGTTGTTCTTGTGCCAGATCCGGTGATAGGTGACCTGCGAGCCGTCGGGATGCACCGTCACCTCCCCTGCGGGCGCGCGGGGGTGGGACCATTGGCCGGCAACAGTGTGGAACGCGCCCTCGACGGCGGCCGCGAGGTAGTTCGTGTTGCCGGTCGCTTCGAAGAGGTCGATCACATCCCACCAGTAGGGATAGAAGCTGATGTTGTAGAAGGCGATAAAATCGATCGGCTGCGTCTGGCGTCCGTAGACCGCCCGGGCCAGCCAGTCGTCAGCATCGGCCGTGACGGCATCGAGGCGCATGAGGTCCGGCGCAAGACGGTAAGCGGCCAGCATTTCGGTCCAAGGGGCCGAGGTGTTGTAACTGCGCGCGTGGCGGAAAGTCCCCTCGGGCAGCGCCGCCTCGCGGAGCCACGGATTGAGTCCGCCCGTGAGGCGCAGCGCACCCTCCCAGCAGGTGGTGCCGTAGAAAGAGCCCGGCACCGCGATCTGCTGTTTGACCGGCTGGCTGGTGCGGTTGGTCCCGCTCTGCAGGATCTCCGATCCTTTGCGGCTCAGCAGGAATTCGAGCGTGGGCAGCGCGCGCGCCTGCCAGAAGGCTTCGCTGCGCGACAGCAGCGCGGCCGACAGCAGCGCCAGCGGCGCGGCATGCTTGCTCATGGTGGCGCTCTCGATATCGTAGAAGCCGCGGAGGTCGCTGTTCCAGCCGCCGAATTCGTCGTTCATCATCAGGTCGGTCATGTTGAGCACCGCCTCGGTGAGCGAGGCGCCGAGCGGTTCGCGGTAGTCGGCGACCTTCAGGATGTTCAGGCAGCAGGCCTCCAGCGTCTCTTTCCAGTCGGCGGGGCGGGTCATGACGCGCCAGTTGACGAGACGCGTCTCGCCGACGGCGAGGTGCGAGCGGGGACTGCCGAGTACGGGGCTGAAGAAGGTGGGCTGCACCTGCGCGCGGCTGTTGAGCAGCGAGAAGCCGCACACCGCGTTGGTGGCGTTTGGCCACTCGAACGGAAGGTCGGCCGGCTCGGCCGCGACCACGACCGAGAGCGGCGCGCCATCCGCGAGCCACGGCACCTGCGCCAGTACCAGCGGATGGGGCGTCAGGGTGTTGCACAACAGGTCCGCCGTCTCCGGCAGCCGCTGGAACTGATAGAGCGGCGGAAGCTGCACAAACGCGACCTGCTCGCGCGCGGTCGGCGTGAAGGCGGAGAAACCGAGCGCATACGCACCGCCGGCCTTGGCGGTGAGGCGCGTCTGGACGCGCAGCGTGCAGGGATCGTCAGGATCGACACTCCAGCGCACCGGCAGCACCTCGCCGTCCGCCGCTTCGTAGCGCAGCTCGACCGACGCGGCGTCGGCCGACAGCAGGGCGCGCGGCGCGAAGCGGCGCGCGGGCGCGGCGGCGTAGGGGTCGGTGGTCTGGCTGAAGGTTTCGGCCGTCACCCCGTTGAGCGACACGCGGACCGGGGTTCGCGAGCCCTTCCAGACCGCGACGCGCCGCAGGTCGGCGCTCGCGTCGGCGGCATGCTGCACAAAGAGCGTTTCGCCGCCTGCGGCATCCGGGAGATCCAGCCACGCGCCGGCGCTGAGCAGGCGGGTGCGGCGCACGATCCACGGCTTGCCCTGCGGGTCGCGGCCGGCCGCGAAGGTGACGCGCAGGGCGGGCGTCTCCAGACGCGCGAGCGTCGCGGCGTCCGTGCCGCCCACGGCCACTGGACGGAAGGCTTCGGGCTCGGCGACCAGCAGCGCTTTCGGACGGGTGCGGAGGCGGTTCAGTTGGGCGCCGGAGAGGGTGCCGGGATCTTTGTCCGTGCGGGTGATGAAGATCGCGTCGCAGCGGCCGTAGGCGCGCGCGGTGTCGTGCAGGGCCAGCAGGTGGTCGCCGGCGGCCAGCGTGCGCCGGCCGAGGCGCTGCCACGCGAAGCCTTCACGGCCGTGCGTGCCGGCCTCCTGTTCGAACGGGACGGCGTTCACTCGAAGCGCGAAGCGCCGCATCTTCGGACGGTCCTGCGCGAAATCGCGCGAGCGCACCCAGAAGGCGTAGTCGCCATCGGCATCCAGGGTGACACGCGTGACGGCATCGTAACGACTGTCGCGCGCGTCGTGGGGCACGTGCAGATAGGAACGTCCGGAGGCGGCGGCGTCGCCGACTTTCATCCATGCGCCGTGAAATTGAAAATCCTCAGCCTCGATCAGCATCGTGTCTGCGGCGCGCAACCCTTGGACCGCCGTCATCGCCGCAGCCGCAAGCACGCCTCTCGTCAACGCGTTCATGTTTCGTTCTCCATGGATCAGCCTGTCCGTCTTCCAGTCCTCAGCACGGTCGTCATCATGCCAGAGGCCCGCGCGGGCGGCTAGGCAAACTTCAGGGGCCGGTCAGCGGTTGCGCGCGACGCG
>JAGOBZ010000182.1 GCA_017999015.1 Kiritimatiellia bacterium | reverse complement strand
TCCGTCCGTCGGCGGCGACGGCTGCCGTGAAACAGGCCACATGCAGCGGGGTGGTCAGCACCTCGCCCTGGCCGATCGCCAGCAGGGCGATCGCGCGTTTCTTGGTGACCTCTGGCACATGACCACGTGCACTCTTCAGCTCGCCGCCGCTGGCGCTCAGGTAGGGGAGCGGCTCGCGAATGTGCGCCTTGTCCATCATGTCGTTAAAAGCCTCGGGGCGCGACTCGACCCCGAGCTGGGCGAAGTAGACGTTGGAGGAGTGGACGGTCGCTTCCTTCAGGCCGATGCGTCCCCAACCCGGCCAGACCGCTCCCTTGCGCTGGTAAGCGTAGAATTCGCTGTCACGGATCGGCGGCGTGTTCGGACCGGCGATGTATCCCTGTCCGGGACAGGCGAAGACCTGCGGTAAACCTTTTTCGAGTGCCAGTCCGGCCAGCAGGATCTTGAAGGTGGAGCCGGGCGGATAGCGTCCCTGCACGGCGCGGTTGAAGGCCGGCGCATTCTGCTCGTCCGCGATGGCCTCGGCCGGATTCAGCGGATCGAAACCCGGTGAGCTGACCAGCGCGAGCAGAGCCCCGCTGCGCGGCCGCATGACCACCACCGCGCCCTTGCGTCCGGCGAGCAGTTCGTAGGCCTTCTGCTGCAAGCGCTGGTCAAGGGTCAACGTCACGGCTTCCCCTTCTGCGGCGCGCTGCGCGAAGAGCGCTTTGCCCAGCGCTTCGTCCCGTTTGTCAAGCGCATATCCGCTCAAGGTCGGATCGCACACGCGCTCGACCGCCGTGATGCCGTAGGTGGCGTGATAGTAACCCAGCGGATGGGCCGCCGCCTCGCCCAGCGGATAGCGGCGCCCCCAGACATCGCCGGGCACCGGCGCGGCCAGTACACGGCCGCGCCGGTCCAGCAGCGGACCGCGCATCACCTGCTTTTCAGCCGCGTTCGGCCGACGGTTGTAGCGGCGCATGAATTTGACGAAAGCAGGGTTGGTGTATCCCAGCATTTGCCAGGTGGCCTGATAGCCCAGCACGGCAAACAGCGCGCCGGCGAACAGGATGCGCAGCAATCCGTAACTCGTGACCTTGCCGGGTTTCACCGTCGGGGCGCAGAGGATGCCGAGCGCGGCGACCGCCAGGACCGCCAGAAAAACGATTTTCAGGGCTCGGAGCAGATCCGGCCCCACGTCGCTGTTCAGCAGGTCCATGAGGCGTTCAAGCATGACGCTTAAACCTGAGCCATCAACTCGGCCACCAACCGTGTGAATCGCTGCGGGTTCTTCGGAGACGCACCCTCTGCCAACAATGCCTGGCCGAACAGCAGGTCGGCATAGTCGGCCAACCGGGTGTCGGTCTTGTCGGTTTCCAGCATGCTCTTCATCCGCGCGATCACGGCATGGTCAGGATTTAACTCCAGCGTGCGGAGCTGTTTCGGCACCTCTTGGTTCATGGCGCGCATCAACCGTTCCATGCTCGGGTTCAATGCATGCTCGTCAGCGACCAGGCAACAGGCGGAGCCGGTGAGGCGCGGCGAGAAACGGACTTCTTTGACGTCGTCTTTCAGATGCTCCTGAATCAACGCCGTCAGTTCTTTGAAGTCGCCTGCCGCCGCCTCGATCTTCTTTTTCGCGGCGGCTTTCTCCTCATCGGTGCCGACTTCCAGTGCCCCCTTGTCGACGGCAACCAGTTTCTTGCCGTCGAATTCGCGCAGCGTGTCGACCACCCATTGGTCGATCGGGTCGGTGAAAAGCAGCACGTCGTAGCCGCGCTGGGTCAGCGCCTCGCTGTGCGGCGCATGCCGGGCGGTCTCCAGGTCATCGGCGATCAGATAATAGATCTCCTGCTGCGTCTCGGGCATCGCCTTGACATAGTCCGCCAAGGAGATCCATGCGTTGCCGTCGCGCGTGGCCGAGCGGAACAGCATTAGCGCCTTGAGTTTGTCGCCGTTTTCGTAATCGTTGTGCAGACCCTCTTTGAGCACGCGACCGAACGCGGTGAAAAAGGCGGTGTAGGTCTCGGGAGCATCGGCCATCATCTCGGCCAGCGTGCCCAAAATTTTTCCGGTGATGTTGCTCTTGATCTTGCGGATCACGGCATCATCCTGCAGCATCTCGCGCGACACGTTGAGCGGCAGGTCGCTGGAGTCCACGACGCCCTTCACAAAACGCAAGTACTCCGGCAGCAACAGATCGAAGTCGGCGCCGATGAAGACGTTACGCACGTAGAGATGAAGCCCGTGCTTTTTGTTAGGCATCATCAGGTCGAAGCCGGCCTGCTTCGGCAGAAAGAGCAGCGCCTTGAACTCGACCGCGCCTTCGACCGACATCGGAATGGTCTTGAGCGGCGGATTGTAATCGTGGGTCAGGTGCGTGTAAAACTTGTTGGTCTCTTCCTCGGTCAGCTCGCTCTTGGGGCGCTTCCAGAGCGCCTTCATGGTGTTGAGCGGCTGAACATCCTCCTTGGGCGCTTCGCCGGTGTCGCTGAAGCGGATCGGATAGGCGATAAAGTCGGAGTACTTTTTGACAAGCTCGTGCAAGCGCCACTCGTTCAGGAAGTCATCCATCCCTTCGCGCAGCTTGAGCACGATGGTCGTGCCCGGCTTGTCGCGCGCGGCATCCTCCAGCGAGTAGCTGCCGTCGCCCGCCGAACTCCATTTGACCGCCTTCTGGCCCTCGCCGCGCTTGAGCGTGATCACGGTGACCGTTTCGGCGACCATGAACGCGGCGTAAAAGCCCACGCCAAACTGACCGATCAGTTCCGGGACATTGGTCTGCTGCTTCTCCTTGAGCGCCTGCGCGAAGGCTTTCGTGCCGGAGTTCGCGATGACACCGAGGTTCTTGTCGAGTTCCTCCTCGCTCATGCCGATGCCGTTGTCGGCGATCGCCAGCGTCTTATCCTCCTTGTCCACGATCAGGTCAATCTTCCAGACCGGGGCGTCGGCGACCACCGACTTGTCGGTCAGCCCCAGATACTGGGCGCGGTCGATCGCATCCGAGGCATTGGAGATCAATTCGCGCAGGAAGATCTCTTTTTTCGAGTAGAGGGAGTGGATGACCAGATCCAGCACCTGCTGGATCTCCGCTTTGAAGATATGGGTTTTCTTGCTCATACGTGTGTGTGTTCTCCGGTTAATCTCTGCTGCGCCCGCCGCCGATCAAGCCGGCACGAAACAGGAAGTACAGCAGGGTTAAAAGCGAACTGACCGCGCCGGCCAGATAGGTCAGGAAAGCCGCATTGAGCACGCGCCCGGCCTGCGGTTCCTGGTCGGGCGAGACGATGCCGGCCATCACCAGATGCTGCTTGGCGCGGGCGCTGGCATCCCACTCGACCGGCAGGGTGATCACGGCAAACAGAAAGGCGGCCGCGAACAGCGCACAGCCGACATAGACCAGCGGCTGCATGCGGAACATGAGTCCCGCAAAGAAAACATAGAAAGCAAACATGCTGCTGAAGTTGGTGACCGGCACCAGAGCCGTGCGAAGCTTGAGGGGCGCGTACTCGGCGGCATGCTGCAAGGCATGCCCGGCCTCGTGACAGGCCACGCCCACGGCGGACAGCGAGTTGGAGCCATACACATCCGGCGAGAGCCGAAGTGCCTTATGGGTAGGGTCGTAATGGTCGGACAGGAAACCTTGCGTCTGCTCGACCCTCACGTCGAACACGCCGTTGGCGCGCAGCATGCGCTCAGCCGCCTGAGCGCCGGTCATGCCCGAGTATGAGCGAACCCGTGCATAGCGGCTGAAGGTGGTTTTGACCAACAGGGACGCGATGCCTGCCAGGATCAGTCCTGGAATGAGAAACATGAAATAGACAGGGTCGTAAAACATGGTAGTGATCCTCCTTTTCCCGCAGGCCTGACTGGCTGAAAACAGATCCGCAACAGCCTCATCTGTGGTGCGTGAACAGCACAAGAGCCCGCAGGAAAAACGTTTAAAATGATACAACAGTTGTCGCTGTTCGGGCAAGGATGCGGTTTAGGATGCGGTTTAGGGGTGAAATTCAGCCGTCTCCCGCGTCACGGCGCCCTGGCTGCCGGAAACTGCCAGTGCATCGGCCACCGCCGCAAGCAGTTTGGCGACCGGATAGGGTTTGGGCAGGAAGTGAAAGCCTTCATTCGGGAGGGACTCCCAAGGGACCGTTTCGTCTGCGTATCCGCTGCACAGCAGACAGGGGAGCGCCGGATTTTGCCTTCTGATATCCAAGGCGAGATCGATACCGTTCTGACCGATCAGCACGATGTCGCTGAACAGCAGATCGATACGGGCGTGTTCTTTAGAAAAAACGGCTTTGGCTTCATCGGCGCCGGTGCAGACGTGGACACTATATCCCGCGCTTTGCAAGACCAGTGCGGCGAGGTTGCGGACACCCGGTTCGTCCTCCACAAGGAGAATGGTTTTGCCAATGCCGGGCAATGTGGCGGGAACGTCAAAGATCGGGCTCGTGTCATTGGCCAAGTCGGTAGCCTTTGTGTCCTGGGCCGGGAAGTAGAGAGAGAAGTGCGTGCCGTCGTTACTGGTAGAGGTGACGTTGACCCAGCCGCCACACTGTTTCACGATGCCGTAGATCACAGACAGGCCGAGCCCTGTGCCTTTACCACGCTCTTTGGTGGTGAAAAACGGTTCGAATACGTGCGGGAGCACCTCCGCAGGGATGCCGCTGCCCGTGTCGGATACTGTCAACTTCACAAATTTGCCGGGAAGCGCTTCCACGTGCGCAGATGCGGCCGCATCGTCCAGCACGGCCATTTCGGTCCGGAAGGTGAGCGTGCCGCCATTGGGCATGGCGTCTTTTGCGTTCACCGCGAGATTCAGCAGGATTTGCTCCATCTGGCTGGGGTCGACCATCACGCTTTTCAGGGTTGGGTGGAGGTCGATTTGGATGAGGATTCGATCTCCCATCAAGCGCTTGAGCATTTTTTCGGTTGAAAGAATGGTTTGATTCATGTCGACAACTTGCGGCTCAATGCGCTGCTTGCGGCTGAAAGTCAGCAACTGGCGCGTCAGGTCGGCTGCACGTTTCGCGGCGCGTTCAATCTCTTTGAGGTCGCCATACTGCGGCACCCTTTCGTCCATGCCGGACAACAGCAATTCGGTGTAGCCGAGGATCGCTTGCAGGAGGTTGTTGAAATCATGCGCCACACCGCCCGCGAGCCGTCCGATCGCATCCATCTTGGTCATTTGCTGCAGATGCTGCTGCAATTCGATTTCCGGCGTGATGTCGCGGGCGATGCCCACAAGGCCGACACACGCCCCGGCGTCATCCGTAATCGGGGCATTGGAGACGGAGTCCCAATGCGCTCTGCCCGATGCGTCTACACTCTTTTCGACCTGTGCCATCAGGGGCTTCCCTGATTGCAGAACGGAGCGTTCGCGGTCCATGGCACGCCGTGACGCATCACCGGGCTGCAGCTCGTCCAGTGTTTTGCCAATTGCGTGAGCCGGCGACGCAAGGCCCAGCGCACGCGCCTGCTCTTTGCTGATTTTGATGAAGCGCAAATCGGCGTCTTTAAAGAAGATGCGGTCGGGTTGGTTGTCCATCAGCGCATAAAGCAGGTTGCGCTCATAAAGCAACGCTTGTTCGGTCCGTTTCTGGTCGGTGATGTCCGTGAAAATGACAGCAGCCTGATGGTCCATCGGTCGGAAGACTGTACAGGACACATATTTATTAATGTCTTCAAAAAAGAACTGGACATGGCGTGCCCTGCCGTTTTCAAGAACCTGCTGAATATTTTCGCGCAACACAGCGGGAATCAAGAGGACGCGGCCGAGCATTGTGCCAATCAGCGTTGCGACGTCATGTCCGGCCAGTTTCTGCAGGGCGGGATTTGCAGCACGGATGAAGATATCGTCGTCCGGTGTGTTGCCTGTCTTTTCAACCAGCAAGAAGCCGTCGTCCATTTCGTTGAACAAGGTCCGGTATATCTGTTCGGTCCGGTACCAGGCGGTGACGTCGTAAATGGCAATGACCACATGGCGTTGGCCGTTCAGCATGACAGGAGAGGCGCCGAATTTCACATAATAGTTTTCCTCCCGGCCCTGTCGTTCGGTGGTCAGCGCCATGTCGCGGTCAAAGACCGGTTCCCCGCTCTTGGCTACCTCCTGGATCGTGTTGCGAAGAACACAGGTTTTGCACGGAATGCCGTGGCCGCATCCATTGGCAATCTTCTTGTGGTTTGCACAGGTCAGAAAAACGCCGCACGGTTGGTCGATACAGGCGAGAATGTCATTATGCACCAGACGTTCGGCGCGCGGATTAGCATTCAGCACACGCGTCTCACGGTCCACCAGCATCATGGCGACGGGGGCCGCACTGATCACGCTTGCGATTTTTTCATGCGCGAGTTGCAGCTCTTCGGTCCGTGCGTGGACTTCGCGTTCGAGCATAAGACGGCGATTGGCCATCATGACTAGAAAGGCCGTGATAAAAATTGTTAGGAGCACGCCAGCGATGGCGGCGGTGGCCCACTGGCGCAAAGGGTGGGCCTCCATCCATTTCGGAGAAGCTTGGACGACTACGCCGTACGTGTTCCCAAACGCGAACAGAGAAGCGTTGACCGTGTGCAGGCCTGAAAGCGGGTACCAAGACCGCGCCTGTGCGGTAAGCGGTGTGGCGGTGTCTGTGGCGGCGAGAAATTCAGGTTCTGCGTTCTGGCTCAGATGGAAGAGTTCAACGATAAGCCCTTGCGTGTCGGGAGAGGTGGCTGTCCGGGTCAGGGGGATCTGCAGGGCGTTTTCAACGCAATAGGCCAAGGCCACGATACCGGTTTGCGTGTGCGAGGC
>JAGOBZ010000181.1 GCA_017999015.1 Kiritimatiellia bacterium | reverse complement strand
AAGCTTTCCTTCTTTCGTCCTTCTCCATCTTCCTTTCTACCCCGGCCACCCACCGATTACGTCCAGACAAACCGGCACGCTTGCGCCGGTTCACGGCGAACCTGTATACTGACTTGATGAACGAGACGCCGTTGTCTCTGACTCAAACAAAGGAAATGAGCATGACCACCTCACGTATCAGGGTGCGCCTGGGTTTAGTGTTGGCGCTTTCTTTAACCTGCGTCTTTTCCGCTGTCGGGCAGGGCACACGCCAAAAGGGCGGCGACCCCCAGCAAATCTGGATGAAATTTGAGAAGGAACTGGGCCTGCAGCAGCGCTATGCCGCCGACATGGAGATCCAGACCATGGGCATGACGATGACCAGTGCGGTCTATCACGACATCGGCAAGACGCGTTCCGAAATGACCCTGCCCTTCATGAACATGAGAATGGTGGCGCTGCAACTCACCGAGAACGGCAAGACGACGGGCTACACGCTCTTCCCGGACAAGAAAAAATACTGCGTGACGCCGTCTGACGAGCTGGACGCTGGCGGTGACATGGACTATACGTTGAAAGACGCCGGCAGCGAGGTCTTTGAGGGGGTGGCCTGCAAGAAGCGCCGTTTGACTGTCAAAATCCCTGACCAGGGCACGCAGGTCATGGACATCCTCTTCTCGCCCAAACAGAAGAACATGCCGGTGAAGATGACGGCGAACGCCCAGATCAAGATGGAGCAAGGGGCCGAGCCGATGGCCATGACGACGGTGATCCTGTTCAAGAACTACCGTTTCGGACCGCAGCCCGCCGCGCTCTTTACGATCCCCAAAGATTACGCGAAGGCCAAGGACATGCAGGAGGTGATGATGGGCGGTCTCTTCGGCGGCATGCAGGCGCCGGCCGCAGCCGGCCAAGCGGCCGGCCAGCCCCAAGGCATGACCCTGCCGCCCGAAGCGCTCAAAGCGCTTCAGGACGCGCAGGCCGAGGCCGAGAAAGAGGCGGCGGCGGGCAACAACGACGAAGGCGCCCAGGCCCTCCGGCAGGGCCTTCAGTCCTTGCGCGGCCTGCTGGGCAAGTGACTTCATGAGCGGTGCCGTCCTCAGCTCCATCCTGCCCGTCTGCCTGCTGATGCTGCTGGGAGCGGCGCTGCGTCAATTCGGTTTCCTGCCGGATCTTTTTTTCGCGCATCTGAACCGCCTGGGCTTCTGGGTGCTCCTGCCCACGCTGCTGTTCTGCACCATCCTGCAGGCGCCGCAGACCGCCAGCGGCGACGGCTTGAAAGTCGGGATCCTGCTCTGCACCTGCTCGGTGGCCGTGACGGCAGCGGCCTGGCTGGCAGCCCGCGCCATGCGCCTCCCCGGTGCCTCCGCGCGCGCGCTGATGCAGGCGTCCATGCGCGGCAATCTCGCTTACACCGCCCTGCCGGTGATTCTGTACGCCTTTGGGGAAAACAGCCGGATGGCGGCGGTCGCCACGTTCGCGCTCGCGCCCTCCATCCCGTTCTACAACTTTTGGGCAGTGGTGATCCTCACCTCGGACGCGGCGGACACCGCGCGCGGAAACCAAAGATTGCGCGCGGCGTTCGCGGTGCTGCGGAACCCGCTGATCATCGGCTGCCTGCTCGGCGTGCTGGCGCTGAAAAGCGGCGTCCGCTTGCCGCGGGGGCTCTTGAATGCCGTCAGCACGCTGGGCCACGCCGCCCTGCCGTGCGCCCTGCTGGCACTGGGTGCCGGCCTGACGCCCGCGCGTCTGCGTGCCAGTTTTCGCCCGGCCCTGGCCGGCACCGCGCTGAAGCTTCTGCTGATGCCTGCCTTCGGCTACGTGTTGGCGCGCGCCGCAGGCTTCAACCGCGAGCTGCTCTTGGTCGCCCTGCTCTTTCTGGCCAGCCCCTGCGCGGTCACCTCTTACGTGATGGCCGACCAGATGGGGGCGGATAAAGAACTCGCAGGCTCGGCGATCGTCCTCAGCACGCTGCTGTGCCTGCCCGTCATGGCGGTTCTGCTGCTGGTGTTTTAGCCTACAGGTCGCGCAATGCATCGGGCTCGAACCGGCGCGCGGCGGCGTATGCGGCACCCCAGACGCAGCCGGCTGAGCAGAGCAACAGCACCACAATCACAGCCGCCATCGTCCCCCACGGCAGTGCGCCGCCCAGCGAACGCGCCGCCGGCTGAATCGCCACCAGGGCAGGCAGGATGCCGGACACCAGCCCTGCCGCAACCAGCAGGCCGTATTCCGCAGCCAGCAGGCGAACCACAGCCCGCCGCGCCACACCGACCGCGGCCAGCAGGGCAAACTCGTCGCGGCGTTCGTCCACGCCGCGCAGGATCACCAGCGACAGCCCGGCCGTGCCCAACAGCAGCCCAAGCGCACCCAACACCAGAAACAGATCCAGATAACTCGCCTCCATCGCGCCCAACACGCGAAGCCGCTCTTCCACGGTTTCAACCGTCACCCCCGGCGCCGGGTGACGCAGCGCGGCGGCTTGCGACCGTTGTCCGGTTGCCGGACGCCGGGCAGCGTCCGCCGCCTCGCGCAAGGCATAAGGCGCATAGTCACAGAGCCACATCCGATATCCCTCTTCGGGAAACATCTGGACGAAAAAACGCTCGTCTATGAGCAGCGCGCCTTGCAAAATCCCGCTGCGCACCGGCAACACGCCCACGATCCGCACACGCCACGGCGTGCCGTCGCTCCCGGCGTAAGTCATGACCGCGCCGTCCGTGAGTCCGGCCCGGGCCTTGAGACTGTACTGCAACATCGCCCGGTCGGCTGCCAGCGCCGGGATCGCGCCGTCCGGCAGCAGCCGTTCGAGCGGCGACCAGACACCGCCCGCCTCGCGCGGCTCGAAGGCCCGCGCACGCGCCATGACGCGCGCCTCAAGACCCAGCAACCGTGGCGTTTGCGGCGCATTCATGTTGAGGCATCCGGCCTCGTCGCCCTCCCGTACGCGTACCGGCACCACGCCTTCCGCGCCGCTTGCCGCGCGCGCCAGATCCAGACCGCGAGCGCGGTCCTGCGCCACGGCCGAGGTGACGATCGCGCGGAAGCCGCCGCTGCCGGACCACGGATGCTCGCTGCCGGCCGCAGGATCATGCCGCATCGCAAGAATCCCGACCGACAGGAAGAGCCCCACCGCCAGCAGAATCACCACCGGCGCACTGCGGCGCGGTACCGCCAGCGCCCGCGCCACGCCGGCCGCCACCGGCGTCTGCACGGCAGACCGTCCGGCTGCGGCGCGCCGCCACGCCTCGCCCAGCGAGGCCAAGAAAAGCAGGATCGACACCATCAGCAAGAATCCGGCGCCGAAGAACGCCCCGTTCGCGGCCGTCCCTTCTGGACGCCACACCATGACCGCAAGCGCCGCGAGCGCCAGCACGCCGCCGCAGACACTCGCGGCAGACACGCGACGCGGCGGTGCGCCGCCGTCCGGCACGCGCACGGCATCCGCAGCGCCCTGCGTCTGCCACACCTCCGTGGGCAAGCTCGCCGCATAACGCCGTGTGACGTGCAGCAGGACCAGCAGGGTCAGCACGATGCTGATCGCAGCAGCCAGCATTGCCACCGGCGCGGAGAAGATGAAGAGCGGTTCAGCGCCGGCGAAGGCATCGCGCCAGAAACGGCCCAGGCTCCACACCAGCGCGCGGGCGAACAGCGCCCCCCCGCAGCCTCCCGCCACAGTCCCCGCGCAAAGCGGCACGCCCCACTCTGCCGCCAAAGCCAGCGCCACACGCCCACTGCTCCAACCCAGCGCACGGAAGAGGGCGATCTCGCTCTTGCGCGCCTCAAGCGCCAACGCCAGCGAGAGCGAGACCAGCAGCAATGACGCGGCCACCACGATAAAGGCCATGCCGACAAAGAGCAGGCGAAAATCGGTGGTGCCACGCGCGGCGGCCAGCCCCTCCTCCCAGACGGGACGCACCTGAAATCCGAGCCGCTCCGGCGGAATGGTTCTGAGAACCGCGCGCACCGCCGCCGCATCCGCCGCCACACTCAGGCTCATGGCGTCGCCGAAGACGGTGCCAAAGGCCGCCTTCCCGGCCGCGTGCGTGAAAAACAGTTTCGGTGTTTCGCGCCAAGCCTTCCAGTAGGCCTCGTTCGCGGCGTCGTTCAGCCGCTCCTCCTCCATCGGCAGGCCGACATCCCAGGCGGCGCAACTGTCCACGCCTTCAAGTCCCGGGAAAACGGGCATGGCGCGGCGCGCTTCCGCGGCCGCCGCCATCGGGATCACGCCCCGCACGTGGAAAAGGCCCTGCGTCTCGACCAACCGGCCGCCCGCTTCAAAACGGCGCCAGGCCACCGTCACGCTCGCGTTGGTGGTGACGCCCAGCGCCTCGGCCAGCCATGCATTGATCACGGTTTCGTCGTCGCGCAGGTCGCGCGGCACCAGCGCCCCGTCCGGCGTGACCGCCGCCACAAAACCATACGGCGTGCTGCGCCCCCCCGCCGCACACTCATCCGCCAGATGATAGGTCGCGGCACTGACCTTCAGTCCCGCCTGCTCCAGCGCCTCCCGCAGACCGGACGGCAAAAACACGCGGCGGCTCTTGATCACCGTGACCGGTTCTCCGCCCTGTGCCCTCTGTTCTTCGAGTGCCAGCCCGCACGCCTCCGGTGTCAACGCTTGCGCCAACGCGCGCGCCAGTTCCTGCGGCGGCAGCGCGGAGAGGAGCAGGTTGGCCATGCCCGGCACGCCCGCACTTTTCGCCAACTCGGCCAGCGGGGCGAAGACGTTCACGGGCGGCAGCGACGCCGGGCGCAACGCGAAATCGGCGGGGAGCAGCGCGGCGTTCAGCGGGCGCAGAGCCGCTGGCGGAACAGGGGTCAGGCTGCGGCGGACAAGGCGCGCTTCCTTCACCTGGCCGAGCGGGAGTTCGGCCGCGTGGAGCGCCGGTTTCACAAAACGCACCGCGCCTTCTGCCTCGCGCAACACGTCGCGCGCACGGCCGTTCAGTGCGGTCTGGAATCCCGCGATCCCCGTTTCTTGATCGCGGCGCAGCGTCTCACGCAGACCGATGACCTGCGCATCGGACGCACACACCTCACCGCCAGCCGTCAGCAGCTCGCCCCGCAGCAGCAGGGCGGCCTCCGTGCGGGGCAGGCGCTGTCCGAGGTCCGCAGGGAAGACCCCTTCAGCCAGCAGCACGGCGGAGCGCGCGGCGCCGAGACGGGCGTGCAGTCCAGCCTGAAGGCCGGCCTGCAGCGATTCGCCGGTCAGCAGGGCTGAACTCAGCAGAGCGGCCGTCAGCGCGGCCGTGGCCGCAAAGACGCCGTGCCGGGCGCGATAGTGCCGCAGACTTCGTTTGACCCAGAGCCAGGTTGTCATAAGACGGTTAGACCGTGAAGAGTCCGCTGCGCCAGTTCTCGATGAGCAGCGTGTCGAGCTGCCGCAGGCCTTGGACTTCATAGGCCGCGCGCACGGCGGCATACTGTTCGTCCAGAATGCCCGAGACCACCAGGCGCGCGCGCGGCCCCGCGGCCAATGAAGCGGCGACCTGCGGCGCGAACTGGATCAGGACCGGCGCGAGGATGTTGGCCACAACGATGTCGGCCGGCACGTGCGCGTGCGAAAGATCGTCCAGCGCGAAGGGGATCGACACGCCGTTCAGCGCCGCGTTCTCCTCCGACACGCGCATGCAGTCGGGATCATTGTCGAAGCCGCGCACGTCGGCGAAGCCCAGCAGCCGCGCGCCGATCGCCAGAATGCCCGAGCCGCACCCCATGTCCAGAACGGAGCGCCGGACATCCTCCGCCGCCAGCCGGTCCAGAAAGCGGAGGCACGCCTGCGTGGTGGCGTGTTTGCCGGTGCCGAAGCTCAGGCCGGGATCGAGCGTGATCACGCGTTCGCCTGGCTGCGCCGTGTAAGGTTCCCAAGAGGGACGCACCACCACGCGGTCGGAGATCTTCTCGACGTGGAAGAACCGTTTCCAGCTCTCGGCCCAGTCGGCCTGCGTGACGGCCGTGACCGCCGGCTCGACCGTCACGCCGAGCAGCGCGGCGGCGGCGAGCAGCGCGGCCTGCGCGCGCGCCACGCCGCCCGGCTCGTCCGGAAAGAGCGAGACGCGGCAGACGCCGCTCTCCACGTCGTGCCAGGAGGTCGGCGTGAAGCCGTCGCTGTCGATGATCTCAAACAGCGCGCCTGCTGTCTCGGGCGGTAGTGTGGCGGTGACGCAGGAGACGGGGTCGGTTGAGGCGGTCATGTCAAAGAGGGTTCCGTTTCAGCGCAGCTCGATCTGCGACAGATAATTCAGGCTCTTGGGCAACTGCTCCAGAACGGTCGGGCTTTCGTCTTCGATGAAGTAGTATTTGATGCCGATCTCCTGGCAGGCTTTCAGAATGGCGGGATAGTCCGCCTGGCCGGTGCCGAGCACGACGTCGTTCGTCAGATCAGTCCCGCCGCTGAGGTTGCCGGCGACGCCTTTCTTCAAGTCCTTGAGGTGCATCAGCACCCAGTGGTCGGGATATTTCTTGAGCAGCTTCACCGGGTCCTGGCCGGGGAAGACCGTCCAGAGCACGTCCATCTCAAACTTGACGAGGTCGGGGTCGGTCTTCGCCATCAGCAGGTCGAACAGCGTCCCGTCCTTGTACGGCTGGAATTCAAAGCCGTGGTTGTGGTAGAAGAACTGAATGCCCGCCGCCTTGAGCCGTTTGCCGATCTCGTTGAAGTCGGCGGCGATCTTGAGGGTCTGCGCCTCGTCGAGCGGCTTCTGGTGCGAGGCCCAGGCGACGCCGAGATACTTCAGGCCGAAATAGCGGGCGGCGGCAATGGCCTCCTCCGTTTTGTTGAGCAGGAA
>JAGOBZ010000179.1 GCA_017999015.1 Kiritimatiellia bacterium | reverse complement strand
GGTCAAGACCGTCACACCTCCGCGACCGTCCATTTCAAGCAGCAGTGTGCCTTGCGCGTCGCGGCACGCCCGATACACCGGCGTATCGTCCGGCCAGATTTTTTCCAGCAGGATCCCGTCAAAATAATCGCGCGGCAGCGGCCGCCGAACCAGCGGACGCAAGGCAGAGCCCTGCGACTGAGCCAGTGCAATAAACCGGTTGGCGCTGGCGCCGATGCGCCATTCTCTGTGCGTGGCCAGCCACATGCGGCCCCGCTCATCTTTCCGGAAATGGCGGTCCAGCCATGTTTCCAGCCGTTCAGCCGAGACGCGATCCCCGCAGGCTCGTGCGGCGGCGGCCAGAAAAGAGACCGTAGCCGCTGTCGGCACTTTGAGCGGATTGCAGCAGTCGGAACACGCCACGCGCTCGGGCTGCTCAACAGGGGCACCCGACAATTCATCCCAGTTGATTTTCTTTCTCGCAAGCTGCCACAGGCGCCGGCCGTTCGCCGGATTGGACGACCATGGTTCATACCAGAGCAGGCACCATCCGTCGAAACCGGGCATGCCTCGCGGCATTGACAGACCGCTCTTCTCATGATGCACCAGCCTGAATGCCCCCCCGCCGGCCGTAGCCCTTAATCCTGCGAGTGCCCACCGTTCCCATTTGTCGCTTTCAGCACGCCAATCCCCATATCCCATGCCCTCCAACAGGCGGAAAGTGACATGCGGGTGGTTGTTGCAAGCGAAAAAAACCAGTCCCGGCTCGCAGGTGATTCCACCCTTCCCGGCCCTGATCTGTTCCGCCGCCACATCCGCCAGCCGCGCGGTGGTATAGGTGAAACGGCGCGCATCATCCCAGACCAGCTCAACTCCTTCGCGATTGAACAGGCGTTGACCTGAAAGCGCCTCGTGCAATGCCATCAGCATCATCAGGTGCCCGGTGAACATGACATTGCCCCGCGCGCACGGGTCAGGGAACCAGGGCTCGTCGGCCCAATAGCTCTGGATATACCGCCAGGCCTTTTTCTGCGCGACGCGCGCCACCGTGTTGCTGAGTATCCGCTCTGTCAATCCCACATAGGCAGGCGTGCGCATGCCGAGCGCCGCAGCGGCATAACCTGAAAACGCCGCCTGATAACGAATGGAGAAATTACCATGCTGACTGCCCCCGACATCCCAGTATCCGGCCTCCTTGTCAGCCGGCAAACGGCAGGTGATATCCGCCAGCCATTGCTGGGCGGCGACCTCGTCATCCGTCAGCCGGGGCGGATCATGCCACCACTCAGACTCGCAGTCCGCTGCGGTCTGTTTCCCCGCACGCGCCGGCAGAGGATGGCGCAGCCACATTACGCCTGCGCACAGAGCCAGCAGCACGAGCGGTGTCAACCCGGCAGCCACCCAAATCGTTCTTCTCTTCACGCGACACCTGTCCTGCCTATTCTTGCGCCGTTGCGCGGCTGCGCCGCGGACGAACGGGGAGCGGCCACTTCTCACCGCTCAAGTTCCGGCATGCTAGGCCGGCAGATCAATGCCCTGCCGGGCGCAGCAGCCGGATGCTCTCGATCGTGACCGCAGCCCCCGGTTGGTTGAGCGGGTCAAAGCGCAGCTTGGTGACCCGCCCGCGCCAGCGCCAGTGACCGCCGACCTCGAACACATAATCGCGGAACGTTCCGTCCGGCACGATCTTCTGGCGGATCGCGGCTTCTTCGCTGGCGGGCGAACCGCCCACATGCCAATAGAGCTGGCACACGTCGTCCGCCACCGCCCCGGTCACTTTCATGCGCACCACGATCCGCGCCACCTGGCGGGCCGGCACGCGCTCGAGGCTGCGCTCGATCGCCGGGTCGCGCGTCGTCGACTTGAAGCTCAGCCCGTCCACGCCGGCCGTAAACGGCGAGACCCCCATCAGCGGGCTCCAGCCCTGCGGGCCGCCGGCAAACGACCATTCGCGCGCGTCGTCCTTGACGGGCATCGGCAGGTCGTAGGGCCCGAGCCCCACGTCCTGCGGCGCGTAGTTCTGCGGCCAGCCAGCCGCCGGCCGCTCGCAGAAGGTCTCGCGCACCGCCTCATACATGCCGAAACCGAACTCCGCGTTGGGTTCGGCATACGACCCCTCGCCCCACTCGTTGAGCGGCGCGAGCGTCAACCGTCTGACGCCGGTCTCGTCCGCGAAGCGCTTGGCGTCGCGGCAGATGCGGCGGAAGTGCTCCACCGTGCGCCCGTAAATCTCAATGCCGCGGTCGCCATGCCAGGGACGGTCATCCCAGCCGGTCGACAGATTGGGCAGAAACGGCAGAATGCCCGTTTCATGCTGGCCCTTCCAATGGTCGTAGTTAGAATCCGCCACCAGGTCGAACGGGAAGCGGCGCGGATTCTCGGCCTTGCCGCCGTGATGCATGTAGTGGTAGATCGACGTCATGTCGAAGCCCATGTCCTTGTAGCTCTGCACCACCGCCGGCTCAAAAGAAGCCTCCGGCCATTTCATGGCGATGAACGTGATGCCCTTGAAGCCGGCTTCGACCGCCATTTGGCGCGACAGGTCGAGCAGCCGTTTGCAGCCATCGCCGCCGCCCAGGTCGCGGTTCATGTTCTGCGCGCTCCAGATCATGACGACCGGTTTGTCGTCGATCCGGTAATACTCCGGCGTGTTGAAATAATTTTCGATCCAGAACCGGGCCGCCTTGCGCTGGTCCTCCTCCGAATGGCTGCCCGCCGCATTGTGGTTGGCCCACATCACCGCCCATTTCAGGAACGACTTGTAGCGCGCGCGCTGAAACGCCTTGATCCAGTGATCGTTGTGCTGCGAGCCCTTGTGCCAGTACCAGTCGACCAGAAAATAAGAGATGCCGTTCTCGACCGCCCACTTGATCTGCCAGTCCACCACCTCGGGATTCTTCTCGTCATACCAGCCCAGGACCGGCTTGCGCTCCGGCGCGACCGGCCAGATGCGTGCCCATTTCTCGATCGACTGCCAGCCGGGATAGTAGAGCGCGCCGATCTCGTAAGCGCTCTTGAGCGGCTGCGGAACCGGCACGTACGCTTCCTTCGGCCGCTTCAGATCCGGCAGCACCGCGACGCGCGCGACCGCCTCCTGCCCGGCCGCGCCGTCCCCCGTGAGGGTGAAGACCACATCGCCCTCGAGCGCCTGTTCGGCCGCCAGCAGCAACGTGTGCGTGGCCGTGGCGGACGCCGGAATCTCCTCCACCTTCTCCCATCCGGGTGCCGACACGACACGCAACCCGCGCGGCATCCGCTTCACCGCCAGCTTGAGGTTCCCCGCATCCTGCCCGCCCAGGTTCGCGATCTGGACCAAGAACGGCAGCGGGCGACCGGCCCGGTTGATGGCGTCGGACAGGCGCGCCTGCACCACGGAGACATCGGCGGCGCCCTGCGGCTCGTCTGCCACCGTCACCGCGCGGACGCGCGCCGACGCGCCCTTCTTCACGACCGGCGCCACCTTGAGCAGCACGATGTCACCGGCCCACTCTTTGGCGCCTGTCATATCGACATTGTACGTGTGAAACTTCCCGTCAGCTTTGATGCGGAACCGTTTGGCATGCAGGCCGCTCATCGCCGAAGAGGCCCAATAGACCGTCGCGTCATCTCCGGCGTCCGCAGCCATCTCGACCGAGACAAATACGTTTTCACGCGCCGGGAGGGCCAGCAGCGGACTGACGATCCTGCCGATCTGGCCGTCCTGCGACACCACGGCCAGCGCGTCGCCGCTCACGGACGCCGCCGCGCCGTCCTCGCCGCGCCACGCGCCCAGTGCCGCGCCGCGCCACGCGCTCGCCTCGCTCTTGGCGGACGCGGTGTCGACCACCCGGATCCAATCCACCTCATAGGTGCCGAGCATGTCGGCCGGGTTTGAGAAGTCGATCCGAAACCGCGCGATGCGCTTCTCGCCCTGCCAATAGGGGAACACGCGATACTCATGCCACTCCCCGCCGCCGCCCCACGTGACGGCCGTGTTCCACTTCGCCTGCGCGCCCGCCGCTCCCTCCGGCACCCAGTAAATGTTGCCGGGGCCTGCGGTCGACGTCCGCACGCGCATCTCGATCGCTTGGCCGGCCGACGCCACGACCGCGATTTTAGGACTGGTGATGAACGGATCCCACGACGTCATCGTCCCTTTCAGGACGCCGTCCTCGATCCGCACATCCTTGCTGTGGTTGGCCCCTTGCAGCCAGGCCTTGTCGGCCTCGGCCGTAAAGTCCCAGCTCGCCAGCACGCGCGGCTGCTCCGCGACCGCGCATCCCGCCCACAGAACCACCGCCCCCGCCCATTTCCATGCCGTCATTTTAATCCCCCTCTCATGCTGAACCCTACGCCGGCAACTGCCCGTCCGACAACTCCCTCAAAAAAGGTTGCGCCGCGTCCTTCGCCGAAAGCACGGGCGCATCAACCGGCCACGCGATGCCGATATCCGGGTCGTTCCACCGGATGCCGCGGTCATCGCGCGGATCATAGAACTCCGAACACTTGTACTGGATTTCGGCGACTTCCGAAAGCACGCAGAAGCCGTGCGCGAAACCGCCAGGAATAAAAAGCTGATGGTGGTTCGCGTCAGAAAGCACGACTGCCGACCACACGCCGAAGGTCGTCGACCCGCGCCGGATGTCAACCGCGACATCCAGAATTTCGCCGCGGATGCACGACACCAGTTTCGCCTGGGGCTTGTGCAACTGAAAATGCAGGCCGCGCAGCACATGCCGCGCGGAACAGGAACGGTTGTCCTGCACAAACACCGCGCGCACGCCGCCCGCCGCGTAGTTGGCGGCGTGGTAGCTTTCCATGAAAAAGCCGCGCACGTCACGCAATACATCAGGGATGCACAGCACAACTCCGGGAAGCTCTGTTTCTTGGAAGGTGACCGGCATATTCACTCCCACGCTCTCACGCCCGGCCCTGCGCGGCACGGTAGCGCGCGATCAACGCATTGGTGGACACGTCATGGCGCAGCAGCGGCCGTTCGTTGAGCGTCAGTTCGACCAGCACCTTGGCGGCCAGAACCTTGCCCAGCTCGACGCCCCACTGGTCGAACGAGAAGATGTTCCAGATGATGCCCTGCGTGAACACCTTATGCTCATAGAGGGCAATCAGGGCGCCGAAGGATTCCGGCGTCAACTGGTCGGCCATGAGCGTGTTGGTCGGATGGTTGCCCTCGAACGTCTTGTGCGGCACGAGCGCCTCCGGCACACCCTCCGCGCGGCACTGCGCCGCCGTCTTGCCGAACGCCAGCGCCTCGGTCTGAGCGAAGAAATTCGCCATCAGCTTGTCGTGCTGATCGCCCAGCGGGTTATGCGTCTTGCAGAAGCCGATGAAATCGCACGGGATCAGCCGCGTGCCCTGATGGATGAGCTGATAAAAGGCGTGCTGGCCGTTGGTGCCGGGCTCGCCCCACACGATCGGCCCCGTCGAATACCCCACGCGGCGCCCCTGCCGGTCGACCGACTTGCCGTTGCTCTCCATGTCGAGCTGCTGCAGATAGGCGGCGAGGCGGGCAAGGTACTGGTCGTACGGCAGCACGGCATAGCTTTCGGCCCCGTAGCCGTTGGCGTAGAGGATGCCCAGCAAGCCCATGACCACCGGCATGTTGCGGCTGAGGGGCGCGGTGGCGAAGTGGCGGTCCATCTTGTGATACCCCTTCAGCATCTTCTGGAAGTGGCGCGGACCGATCGCCAGCATCAGCGGCAACCCGATGGCGGAAGGCAGCGAGTAGCGGCCGCCCACCCAGTTCCAGAAGCCGAACATGTTGGCCGTGTCGATGCCGAAGGCGGCGACCTTCTCCGCGTTGGTCGAGACCGCCACAAAATGCTTGGCCACCGCCGTCTCGCTGCCGAGCTGGCCGACCAGCCACGCCCGCGCGTTCATCGCGTTGGTCATCGTCTCCTGCGTCGCAAAGGTCTTGGAGGCCACAATAAAGAGCGTCTGCTCCGCCTTCACCTCACGCAGCGTCTCGGCCAGATGGGTGCCGTCGACATTGGAGACGAAGTGCATCGCGAGCGAACGCTTCGCGAAGGGCTTCAACGCCTGACAGGCCATGGCGGGGCCGAGGTCCGAGCCGCCGATGCCGATGTTCACGATAGACTTGATGCGCTTGCCGGTGTGCCCCAGCCACTGCCCTTTGCGCACGCGTTCCGCGAACGCGCCCATGGCCGCCAGCACCGCATGCACCTCCGGCATCACATCTTGGCCGTTAACAAAGACCGGCCGGTCAGGCCGGTTGCGCAGCGCGGTATGCAGCACCGCGCGCCCTTCGGTTTCGTTGATGGCTTCACCCGCGAACATCGCGTCGATCCATCGCTTCAGATCGCTCGCCTCGGCCAGTTCCACCAGACGGCGCATCAGGGCCGGCGTGATGCGATTCTTCGAGTAGTCCAGCGTCCAGCCGGCAGCCTCCAGCGTGAACCTTTCGGCCCGTCCGGGATCTTTCTCGAAAAGATCGCGCAGGTGAAGCTCCCGCGTCGCCTCAATTTCACTCGCCACCGCTTGCCACGCTTGCTGATTCATCATTCTCTCCGTTTGTTCGACATCACGTCCAAATAGGCCCTGAAAAATGAAGGGAGATCATACTGGTTTACCGACGCCCGGAGAAGCATAAAGGTGACCGCACACAACCGCGGGGTGCGATTCAACTCCTAATTCCTAATTTCTCCTTGGGTGCAGGCCGCACATGGACTACTCTATTCGCATGCCTGTAGATTCATCGCGTTTCACCGGTTACGTCACGGATTCCCGCCGTCTCGACGCGGCGGTGGCGGAGATGATCGCTCGCCACCGCCTGCTGCACGCGGTCGCACACTTGGGCGTGGC
>JAGOBZ010000180.1 GCA_017999015.1 Kiritimatiellia bacterium | reverse complement strand
TCGCTATGCGTCGGTGGCCTTCGACCGTCCGTCCAACGCGCTCGACGTGCAGTACACCGTGCTGGCCACCGGCGACCTTCAATGGGAACTCTTTTCGCCGGTCGGTTCCACGCTCTTCCAGACGGTCCCGCTCGGCGGCGGCCGCGAAACGGTCACGCTGCGCGAGACCACGACCGCCACCGCGCCGCGCCGGTTCCTGAAACTGCGGGTCGGTTTCACGCCGTAGTCGGCTGGCGGATCGCCCTTCGGCTCGCGCCGTTACGCTTGAGCGGACTTCAGCTCTTGGATCACCGCGTGCAGATTGTCGAAGAGCGCGTCGAGCTTGTCGCACGGCACGGACGAGAAGGCGAGGCGGATCAAACCCATCAGCACGATGACGCCGGTGCTGCGTGTGGCCAGCAGACGTTTGCGCACCGCTTCGGCATCGACGCCCAACGGTCTGACGCACATAAAGTATCCTGAATTGAAGGGCATCGGAACGAAGGACTGCGCGTACTCCGGATGCGCGGCGAAGATCACCTTGATGCGCTCATAGCGCCGCTTGAGCGTGTTGAATTTTTCCTGCTTCTGCGCGGCGTACGCAGGGTTACGGTAGGCGTTCAGCAGTAGGCTCTGTCCGATATTGGTGACGCTGGAGATCGAACCGCGCACCGCTCCGGCAGTCTTGGCCTCGAGCGCTTTGTACTGTGCCGGCGTCGCGTTTTTGCAGCCGAAGGTCATGAAGCCCACGCGGAGGCCCCACACGTAGTCCTCCTTGGTCGGACCGTCGAGCTTGACCGCCAGCAGGTTCGGGTGCAGGTCGCAAAGGTCGGTGAAGAGCGACTCCTTGCTGACGCCTGCCTCATACACGAGGCCGAAATAGGCGTCGTCCAGAATGACCACCACACGCTTGCCGGTCTCGGCGGCGCGCAGCAGCGCGGCTCGGATCGCCTGGGCGTCGCTCTCGGTCGCGGTGTAGCCGGTCGGGTTGTTGGGGAAGTTGAGGAGCACGATTTTTTTGTCGCCGGGCGCCAGCAGCAGGCGTTCCATGCCGGCCGTATTGAAACGGTCGCCCTCAAACATCGGAAAGGTCGCGAGCGTACCGCCACAGGCCTCTTCGAACAGCAACTCGTAATTATCCCAATAGAGGTCAGGCAGGATCAGGGATTCGCCGGGATCGGCGAACAGGTATCCGGCGACACCGAGCCCGTGGGTCAAAGCATGCGTGACAACCGGCAAGCTGAAACACTTGCCGGCCAGCGAGAGATTCTTGACTCGCAGCATGTCGCGCCAGGCGTCGCGCAACCCCGGCAGTCCGAAACTCGGCGCGTAGAGATAGGCGGTGGAGGGCAGGTTGATCAACTCTTCGAGGCACTCGAGGCAGAGCGGGGAACCGTCCTCCTCGAAAGCCGTGCCGATCGTGGCGTTGATGGCGGACTCTTTGGCTTCGGCGCTCTGTCCGAGAATGCCGCGTGACGGGAAAAAGGCACGCTGCCCCTTGATCGAGAGCATGCTAAAGAGAGAACTGCCGCCTGCCTGCAAATCAGCATTCAGGGCCTGCGCCAACACGTGAACCTGTTCCGTCATACCACTCCTTCGAAACTTGCATTTTTTCGTCGTTGCGCCGCACTGTAACATAACCTGCGGCGCGCGTGAAACACGAAATTCAGGAGGCGTGCGGAATAGCGGAATAGCGTGCGGAATAGCGTTGACGCCAATTAATTAAAGTGAAATACTATACATTAATTGTAAGCGCTCTTGTGCCAACGGACGGCGGGGAGTGCTGCAGACAAGGAGACCTCACGTTTATGAAGTATGCGATTCCTGTCATGGCGGCGTTTGGCCTGGCGTTGGCGGCGTCGGCGTATCCGGCTATCAGCAACAGCTCGACGGTCCAGCTCAACCAGTGGACTTACAAATACAACGAGGGCCTGGCCAAAGCTGCCGAGACGGGCCGGCCGATCATGTTGGCGTTTGTGAACCAGGGGAATTGCAGTTATTGCAGTAAATGGGACCAGGCCGTGCTCTCCAACGCCGACGGACGCTGGAAGGCCTTTCTGGCCGCCAATCCGATGGTGCTGATCTGGGTGGACCAGGCCAAATCTTCTTATTATGCGGGGCCGAGCTGGGACAATCTGATCAACGGTAACGGGAGGTGGGGCAGGGTGACGGCATACCCGGAGATCGTCATCTTGTCACCGTCGGGCGGCAAACGCGATCAATTCGTTGCGCGGAGCGCACTGGGCACAGGCGGCGGATTCATCGCGCGCGTGACCACTGCCATCAATGGCACCGTCGTGAATCCGCCGGTGAATCCGCCGGTGAATCCTCCTGCTCCCGCCGGGACGTTCCCCGCGCAGGGCGTGGGGTCTTACAGCGGCGTGGTGTTTGACAAGGAAGACGGAGCCACGGTGCGCGGCGTGATCCAAATGGCGGCAACCTCGGCCGGACGTATCACGGTGAAGGTGAAGCAGGGGGCGGTCAGCTCCACGTTGCGGGTGTCCGGGGTGAAGAGCACTGAGACGGACGGCAGTTTTGGCTTTGCGTATTCCCCGACGGGACGCGCAGACCTGCGCGTTCAGGTGGACCCCCGCGGCTTTTTCACCGGCACCTTCAACGGCCTGCCGGTCTCGGGGCGCAAGACTGCGGCGGGCGACATGGCGTCGTTTGCCGGCTATTACACGGCTGCGCTAGGCATCAAAGGGGTGTCCAACACGGTGAGCCCAGTGAATAATCAGCCGAAGGGCGTGGGTTACCTGACGTTGACCGTCAACAGCCGCGCCTCGGTGAAGTACAGCGGCCTGTTGGCTGACGGGTCCAAAGTAAGCGGGACCTCGTCGCTGCAGGTGTATGACGGTGCGGATCTGCCGGCGCTGGGCTTCCAAGGCGGTGTGGCGGGGCGGAAATACGCCTGTTTCGCTCTCTACGTGCCGCTCTACAGATCTCGCGGCGCGATGGGCGGAATGGTGTGGATTGACGCAGGGGCGAGTGCGGGTCTCGATGACAACCGCGTCTACCTGACGGGGTCGGAGTGGCAGTATCCCGGCAAGAGCACGTCGTGGACAGGTGATCGTTTCACGGCGGATTTTGACAGCGGAGACGTGAGCCTGATCGGCGCCTATTATGCCAAAGGACAAAACTTGGCAAACCGCTACGCCGGCATGCGTGTTTACGCGGACGGCCAAAACGTGGCCAACGTGATCGCCTCGGGCACGTCGATCAAAACCGACACCGGCTTGAAACCCTCGGTGCGCGCCTCTGTCTTGACCGGGCTCATGAGTGGCAAGGTCAGCGATCCGGATACAGGCGCGTCGGCTGCTTTCAAGGGTGTCTTGGTGCCCGCCTTGGAGATCGGCGGTGGCTTCTACCTTGTGAAAGACAACAGCGCCGGGCTCCAGGTCAAGCGGTCGTGCGCCGTGCAGATCGCAGAGTAGGACGCCTGTTTCAGCAGGCGTGGGGCCTGCGTACCTCGCGCATTTTTGAGCATGCTGTGCGGGCCGGGAAACCCCCGGCCCGTTTTGTTGCCTGCACCGGGTTCGGGTTGACGCGGCCGCCAGGCGGCGGCATACTGGGGCACCTACGAACCTGCTTGATCAGGGCAGAGAGGGGTGAAGGTATTATGGCTTTTCATCATCGCGTTGCGATTACGGGAACCGTTTTAGCGGTCGCGCTTATCGGGGGATTTCTCATGTGGCGCCAGCGTGAGGCTCGCCAACAAGACGAGCGGCGCGAGCGTATGCGTGTCGAGGAAGCCTCGCGACAGGCGGCGCGGGCGCGACGGGCCGCAGCCGCGCCGAAACAGGCGGCGGGGCCCCGGCCTTCCGCTGGCGGCCGCGCATCCGAATCGACAGGCGCCAAGCAGCCGGACAAAAAGCCCAAGCGCCCGCGCGCGGCCGCGCAAGCCGGTACCGCGCCGCCGGTGCCCGGTTCTGCCGAAGCGGTGACGCTGGAGTTGGACAAGCTGCTCGATGACGAGGCGTATGACAAGCTGGTCATCGAAGCGAAAAAACTGATCAAGCACCCGAATCCCGAGGTGCGCAGCCGTGTGGCGTTCGCCCTGCATTGGGCCGGTCTCCAGGGGTTGGCGGAACTGACGTCGATGCTTGGTGATCCCGACCCCGAGGTCGCGCAGGAGGCTTTGGATTATTGGAAGACGGCGCTGTCGGACATCGAAAATCCGGCGGACAAAGCCGCGATGCTGGACGCGGCTTATACCGTGACCGGCGATCATACGGACGGACAGGTGCTGGAGGACCTGCTCTCCGAGTTCACGTTTGTGGACGATGAACTGATCGCGGCGGCCCATCTCGCGGAGATGGCCGGTCAGTCGAAAAACCCTGCGCACGCGGAGGCGTTCATCGAGGCTTTGGACGGCATCTCGCAGCCCGACGAAACCTCCAAGACGGTTCAGGAGGCGATTGCGAACGTGAAGAAATGGGAGCGGCAGGAGCGCCGGGAGCGGGCCGAACAAGAACAGGAATAGGCATATTGTATGCCGTCAAAGAAGGGATGAGCCATGGATATGCGGGGTTGGACGAAACGAGGCGGCGCGGGCCTGGTGGTGCTGTTGACGGCTCTGGGTGGCGGAGCGGGTGAATCCGGAGATACCGCGCCGTCGGCCGTGCGGCCGGCGGCGATGACGCTGAAATCTTTGCCGTCGCTTCCTCACTCTTTTGCAGCGGGGCTATGGGACCGCAAGCCGCATGTCGTGCTTGATGCGCTGGATTTACAGGCTCTCGCAGCGGAAGATGATGCGGCGGCCAAGACGGGTGAGAAGGCGCTGCGGATCGGTGTGGTGCGAGAGCTGCCGGGACGCATTGAGGCGCGGGGGACAGCGGCCTCTGCGCAGCGCGGCGACTGGGCTGCGCTGGCTGATGGCTCGCGCGTGTGGCGGACGACCCTCCGCGCCGAGGACGCGCGGGGGATACGCATCCATTTCGAGGATGTTGAGTTGCCGGCCGGCTGTGAAATCAGGGTGTTCGATACCGAAGACCCGACGTCTGTGCGGGGACCGTATGACAGCGCCACCCTGAGGGGTCGCAAGGCGTTCTGGTCCGGTGCGCTTTTTACGCAGACGGTGACGGTGGAGTGCTGGGTGCCGCACGCGAGCGACCCCTCGCGCGTCTCCTTCTCGGTCGGGGAAGTGGTTCACCTTTATCGGGCACCCGGAATGATGGCGCTGAAGGAGGGCGGCTGCCATAACGATGTGAGTTGTTATCCGCAGTGGGCCGAAACCTCCAGAGGCATCGCGGGCATCGGGGTCTTCTATGCGCAGAATTATCTCTATTGCACGGGATGCCTGCTGAACGATCTGGATGAGAGCACATGGGTTGACTTCTTCTTGACAGGGACGCACTGCGTCGCCAACCAGAGCGAAGCCAGCGATGCCGAGTTCTACTGGTTTTTCCAGACAACGAGCTGCAACGGTGCGCCCCCTTCTCCGGCCGCTGTGACGGTCACGGAGGGTGGAGCCGATTATCTCGCGGGGCAGACCTACGAGACGGGCAATGACTTTGCACTGTTGCGCCTGCGTACGCCGTCACCGGATGGCGCTACCTATGTCGGATGGTCATCGAGTACGCCGTCACGCACCGAGGTGTTGTCCTGCATCCATCACCCGGACGGGGCTTTCAAACGGATCAGTTTCGGCAAATTGGATGAAAGCGATCCGGATTTCTGGTTTGTGAACTTCACGGACGGCGTGACAGAGCCGGGCAGCAGCGGGGCACCGCTCTTCGACGCGGCGGGAAAATTGATCGGACAGCTTGTGGGCGGGAACTCATCGTGCGAGGCGGGCGGCGGGATCGACGTGTTCGGGCGCTTTAACGTCACGTATAAGGTGATCAAGAGCTGGCTCTCCGGCCAAGACGGGGCGCCGCAACCAACCCTCAACGCGCCTTTCGGCGTGTACCACGGGATGGCCTCGCGTGACAAACGGTTTGCGGATGCCGGCCTTGTGCCGGACGTGTGCGGAACCTTCTCTTTGAATGTGACCAAGCAGGGGCGGATCACGGCCAAGGTTACGATGCAGAGGCAGACGCTGAGCTTTAAATGGACGGGCTGGAAGGGCGTAACGGAAGATGACCATTACTATGTCCGCATGGAGAGCGCAAGCGGGGAGGTCCTTGAGCTATATGCCAATTGGATAACGGTTTCCGGCAGTCTGTCGGGGGGCTCGCTGGGTGGCGAAACGGTATGGATCGATGCGGCCTACCATGTGTTCGCTGATCGCGCGGACAGTCATGCGCAGACTGATCTGGCGCGATTGCTGGGGTATTACACGGTTGCGCTGCCTGCTTGGCATGCGCAGCCGCGCGGGCCCGCGAATGAAATGCCGCGCGGCAGCGGGTATCTGACGATGACCGTCGGCCTCAATGGCAAGGTCAAGATCGCCGGCGTGCTGGCGGATGGAACCAAGGTTTCGCAGGCGTCAACGCTGTTGTTGTTCGGTGATTATGGCAGTATGGCGTGCGTGCCGTTTTTCCGGCCGTTGTACATGCGGCAGGGGGGAGTCGGCGCTCTGCTCTGGATACGCCCGAACACGCGTGTCGTGGATACGGACTGGTCGGAGGACTGGTTTGTACGTTGGGACAAGCCCGGCAGCGGACCGGACGGTTTTGAGGCGCTGCTCATGCCGTGCGGCGGATATTTCAGCAAAGGCGCGGCGTTGTCGGCCTTCTACCGGTTGAATGCCGAATCTAACAATGTCGCCTACCATCTGCCCGGCGGCGCGGTGCCGCCGCAACGGCAAGCGCTGCCGGAGTGGGTGGCGGTGGCTTCGTCAGGCACACGCCTTGCGATCGAGAAGGGGATCAAGCC
>JAGOBZ010000178.1 GCA_017999015.1 Kiritimatiellia bacterium | reverse complement strand
GGTTCAAGTTCCTCCTCGACCACATAACGGGCCGGTTTCGGCTTTGCGGCAGTCTTGGCGGCATGGTCACTGGCCTTGGATGCCGTCACGGCCGCGGCTGGAGTAACCGGCACCGGCGCCGCCGTTGCAGCGGCCTTGACCGCTGACTCCGCCGGCGCAGAAACGGCGGCTCCTTGCCCGACCGGGGCAACAAGCTCCACGACAGGCGCGGCATCCGGTGCTGCGTCTGTCGCCACGCTTTCCGCTTTCGTCTCTGACGGTACCGCGGTTGCTGGAACGGCTTCCGGAGCGCGGCCATGGGCCTTCGCATCCATCTCGATGGCACGGGCGCGGTTGGCCTCCAAGACCGCACGCTCGGTCTGGATCTGCGCCGCGCGCCGTGTCGCGGCTGCCGTGCGCTTCTCCTGCTGCCAGGCGGCACGTGCCGTGTTTTCCGCCTCAATGTCGCTCACGCTCCGCTTGGCAAACACTTCCTGCAGACGTGACGCATCCGCCGTGTCGAGCTGGGAAAGCGGCGAATAGGCCTCGATGTCCAAAGCATCGGCCTGCTTGAGAACCTCCAGGCTGGAGGTTTTCATCTTTTTCGCAAGTTCACATACTCTCATCATATTCTCTTACTCTCCCGCTTCGTCCACACCGCTCGCGCCCTGGGCGGCAGCCCAGATATTGCGCACGGTCTCCTCGTCGAGTCCCGTCACTTCCTGCAAGTAGGGAATCTCGGCATCAATGATGCCATCGGTCGTCAGGAAGCCATTCGCCACCAAGGTGGCAGCAGTCTCCTCGCTGATGTCCAACACCTCGGCCAACTCTTTGACCGCGGTTTCGCGCTGCTCTTCAAACGACACTTCCTCGCCGCTTTTCTGGATATTGACGCGCCAGCCTGTCAGTTTCGAGGTGAGGCGAACATTCTGGCCGCGTTTGCCGATCGCCAATGAAAGCTGGTCGGGCGCGACGGTCACATGCACCGTGCGGGACTCATCAGGGTCAATCGTGACCCCCTCCAGCTTGGCCGGCGCCAGCGCCTGGGCCACGTACTGTTTGATGTCCTCGCTCCAGCGCACGATGTCGATCTTTTCTCCGTTCAACTCGCGCACGATATTGCGCACGCGCACGCCGCGCAGCCCGACGCACGCACCGACCGGATCGACCTTTTCATCCAGCGTTTTGACTGCGATTTTGGAGCGGTAGCCCGGATCACGCGCAACCCCCATCACTTCCACGATACCATCCGCGATCTCGGCGACTTCGAGGCGGAACAGGGTTTTGACGAAATCCGAACAGGCGCGCGACAAGACCACCGCCGGCCCGTTCACACCCGACTGCACGCGGTATACATACGCGCGTATGCGCTCGCCGACATTGTATTCCTCGCTAGGGAGGCGCTCCTTAGCCGGCAGGATGGCTTCAGTCTTACCCAACTCCACGATCAGGTCGCGATGGATGATTTGCCGGATGGTGCCGCTGACAATGTCGCCGATGCGGTCTTTGTACTCGTCATACACATTTTTACGTTCCGCTTCGCGGATCTTCTGCAAAATCATCTGGCGAGCCGTCTGCGCGGCGATGCGTCCCAGATGCGAGGGCGGAATCTCAATGTCCAACGTGTCGCCGGGCTGCACGTCCCGTTTCAACGCGCGTGCCCGCCGCAATGACAAAAAACCCGCACCGCTCTCCTCTTCTGAAACAACGACGGTATCGAACGCCTTGATAGTCAATGTCTTACGGTCGATCTCCACGCGCAGATCGTTGGAGACATCCAAGCTCTTGCGGGCGGCTTGCTGAATCGCCGACTCGATCGCCTGGATGATGATCTCCCGGTTCACCCCGCGATCACGTTCCAGGTAACTGATAATCGACAGCAATTCATTGTTCATCTCCGCACCGCCTTCCGCTTCAAGGTTCCACAACAAAAAAGAGCGGGGAATCCCCACCCTTTTTATTTCTTAAAAAGTCATTTCATGGTAGCTCATACAATCGATGGTGTCAATGGACAATGGCACCGGTCAAACTGCCGTTTTATTGTGCTTGCCGGTTTGTAAGGCACCTACCCTGCGTATTCCGCCAACCGCGTGATGCCGTGATACAGATAGCGGCCCCAGCCGCAGGTGAAGACCAGTTGCCCGCAAACCGCGTGCTCCAGGCTGGAAAAATGCAGAGAGCCCGTCGCGCGGTAAGTGCGGTTGAACAGCACGCCGCCCGCCAGCGTCAACAGCAGCGCCCAAGGATTGAGAAAGACCAGATGCGCCAGACTGAATGCCGCCGCGCCCGCCATGCGCCGCGCCCGTTCGCCGGGGAAAAGCGGCGCGTAACGCGCAAAGAAGAGACCGCGGTACAGGATGCCCTGCGGAAAAACCGAAAGCGGCGGATAGAGGACCAGGACCAGTGCCCAGAGACGCGGCGAGCGGCGCGGCAGCTCCAAATACTGTTCCGGGGCCACCAACAGGATTGCTCCTGACAGCACGGCGGCTACCGCCAGCAGTCGCAACCCAAGCCGCAGAGCCTGCGCGCGGCTTGTCTGACAGCCGAAAAACTCACGCCGCCCCCACCCTTCGCGTTTTACGAGATACACGGCCGCCGGACAGGCCGCCACCCACAACACCGGAAGCACGGGAAATGCTCCTGCCGTGAGTCGGACAACCGTCAGCAGCAACGGCAGGCCCACATACAGTAACACACATTCGCACTCCAAACGATTCATGCCCCCACCATACACAGCCGCATCGATAATCGCAAGGTGTTCTATAAGCGGTTGGCAGGGAGTGCAGGTGGTATCCGAGGGCAAACAGACGCTTGCCCCTCCCGGTGCTCCGCGCCGGGGCGGGAGGGACGAGCGTCTGCTCGTCCAGCCGCTTACATGAATCAGCGCCACAGCTCCGGTGAAATTTGCTAGACTTGCAACATGAACAACTCTGTTTTTGTGACCTCCTGCAGCGATTATGAGAGCGCCTTGGAACCGGCGCTGGACCGGATTCTGGATATGACCGGCTGGCTCGCCGAACCGGTGCTGGCGGGTCGGCGCGTGTTGGTCAAGCCCAACCTGCTGACCGACCGCGCCCCCGAGCAGGCGGTCACCACTCATCCGGCGTTGGTGCGGCAGGTGATCCGCCGCCTGAAAGCGCGCGGTGCACACGTCACGGTCGGCGACAGCCCGGCCAGCGCCGCGAATCTGGCCCGCGTGTGGGAACGCTCCGGAATCGGCGCGGTGTGCGCCGAAGAGGGCATCCCCCTGATCGCGCTCGAGCAGTCCGGTGCCGCAACTTTCGCGCGTGACGGCTTCAACTTCCCGATTGCTCGCCCGGTGCTTGAGTCCGACCTGATTGTCAACCTGCCCAAAGTCAAAAGTCATTCGCTCACCCTGCTGACCGCCGCCGTCAAAAACATCTACGGCACGATCCCGGGCTACGCAAAGACAACGTTGCATCGCCAGTACCCCAAACCCGAAGCTTTTGGACGGCTCGTGCGCGCGCTCTGGAGCGTGATGCCCCCTTGCTGGACGCTCGCCGACGCGGTCATCGGTATGGAGGGACAAGGCCCCGCCAACGGACATCCGATCCCGCTCGGCTTTCTCGCAGCGTCCGAAGACCCCTTCGCGCTCGACCATGCTTTGTGCGGGATATTGGGGATTGATCCGCGCCGCGTCCCCTATTTGGATGCTCACGCCGCCGCCTCGGCGCCGATCGGCGACAAAATCTCCGTTCCGTCATTCGACGTGCCAACGGGCGGCCACTTGCTCAGACTATTGCCGGAATGGCTGGTCCGGCGTGCCGGACGCATCGTTTGGGTACGGCCGGCTTTTTCGCCTGCCGCTTGTGTCCGTTGTGGCCTGTGCGTGAAAGCCTGTCCAGTCCAGGCACTCACCTTGCCCGCCGGCGCGTCTGTCCCGGTTCTGGACGCACAACGCTGTATCAGTTGCAGTTGCTGCCACGAAATCTGCCCGAATAACGCCATCCGCATGACCCAGTCGCCCATACTGCGGTGGCTCCAGGTGTTCAAGGGCATGGAGGCCTGACCCCCTATCCTTGCAATCGCCGTGCGTATGTTTTATCATCTGCCCGGTTTCTTAAGGATGAAACAGAATCCATTTTACAGCCTGAGTCGTTTATGAATGTCGAACACCGTTACCGCGAATTTTTGCCGGAAGCCCGGCGCGTTGTTGTCAAGATCGGGACCCGGGTCATCGCCCAGCCCTCCGGCCGCCCGGACATGCGTCCCCTGCGCAGCCTCGTGAAACAGGTGGCGGACCTGCACCGCAAGGGCTATGAGGTGCTGCTGGTCTCTTCCGGCGCAGTCGGCGCCGGCATTGAAGCCTTGGGCATGAAGGCGCGCCCCACCAGTGTGCCGGACCTCCAGATGTGCGCGGCCGTCGGCCAGGCCCGCCTGATGGCGCACTACGAGGATCTGTTCGGGGCCGAAGGCATCGTGATCGGTCAGGTGCTGCTCACCCACGCCGACTTCCAGCACCGCATCCGCTTCGCGAACGCCAAGCGGACGATGGAACACATGATCCGCCACCACGTGATCCCGATCATCAACGAGAACGATGTGGTCGCGGACGAGGAGATCAAGGCCGACCTTTCGCTCGGCGACAATGATTACCTCGCCGCCCTGGTGGTCAAGCTGACCCGCGCCGATCTGCTGATCATCCTCAGCACGGTCGACGGCGTGCTCGACGGCGACGGCCGGCGCGTTCCCTGCATCGAGAACATGAGCGAAGCCTTCGGCTGGGTCAAACCGGCCGAGGCGGGCGGCCTCTCCAAAGGCGGCATGGACTCCAAACTGCGCGCCGCGCAGATCGCCACCAAGGCCGGCTGCGGCGTGGTGATCGCCGGCGGCCGCACCAAGAATGTGCTGACCGAGACCATGGCCGGACACGACATCGGCACCCTGATCCTGAGCAGCGCGCTCTAACGCCCACACTTATGAACATACAGGACTCCATACGCAAACTCGGCGACCAGGCGCTGGCGGCTTCGCGGCGCATGGTGCGGCTTTCATCCCGCAAAAAGAACGCGATCCTGCTCGCCATGGCCGACGCCGTCGGCCGCCAGCGCGACGTCATCCAAGCCGCCAACGCGCAGGACATCGCCGCCGCCCGGGCCGGCGGCCTCTCCGGCGCCATGATCGACCGGCTGACCCTCACCGACGCACGGATCGACGCGATGGTCACCGGCATCCGCGAGGTGGCCGCGCTGGCTGATCCCGTCGGCAAAAAACTCTGGAAACGCACGCGCCCCAACGGGCTTGTCATCGAAAAACGCCGCGTGCCCCTCGGCGTGATCGTGATCATCTACGAGTCGCGTCCCAACGTCACCGCCGATGCCGCGGTGCTCTGCCTCAAGACCGCCAACGCGGTGATCCTGCGCGGCGGCAAAGAGGCGTTCCACTCGAACCTCGCCATCGTGCGCGCCTTGCAGGAAGGCGGCGCCGCGGCCGGCATGCCCAGGCACGCGGTGCAACTGGTCGAGACGACCGACCGCGAGGCGGTGCGCGAACTGGTGCAGATGGACGACCGCGTGGATGTGGTCATTCCGCGCGGCGGCGAATCGCTGATCCGCGCCGTGGTCGATCAGGCGCGCGTGCCGGTGCTCAAGCATTACAAAGGCGTCTGCCATGTGTTCGTCGATGCCGACGCCGACCTCGAGCAGGCGCTCGCCATCGTGGAGAACGCCAAATGCCAGCGTCCCGGCGTGTGCAACGCTCTGGAAACCCTGCTCGTGCACGAGCAGGCCGCGGCCGTTTTTCTGCCCAAGCTCGCCGCGATGGCGGCGCGCCGCGCTGTTACGCTTCGCGGCTGCGAGGCTACGCGGGCGTGCATCCCCGGCTGCGAGCCGGCCGGCGAAGAGGATTGGTACGCGGAGTACCTCGACCTGATCCTCGCGGTGCGCGTGGTCCGAGATGTCCAGGCCGCCATCCGGCACATCAACACCTATGGCTCGCACCACTCCGACGCGATTGTCACGCGCGACACCCGCCACGCCAAGCTGTTCCTCAAAGAGGTCGATTCGGCGGCGGTCTACGTCAACGCCTCGACGCGCTTTACCGACGGCGGCGAATTCGGCATGGGCGCGGAAATGGGCATCAGCACCGACAAGCTCCACGCCCGCGGGCCGATGGGGCTCGAAGAGCTGACCACCTACAAATACGTTGTCACCGGCAGCGGCCAGATCCGTTGAAACAACTCCGCATGAAAAAAAACCGCACACCGAGAAACGCCAAGTCGGCTGAACTGATCGCGACCATCGCGACCGCCCGCCGCATCCTCATCACCGGGCACGTCCGGCCGGACGGCGATTCGCTGGGGTGCATGATCGCGTTGAGCCACCTGCTCGCGCGCGTAGGCCATACGGCCGTGGCCACCGCCGACCGCAGCGCTCTCGGCGGCCCCGGCTTTCTCGAGGGCGTCGAGCGCCTGATGCCCCCGGAAACCGCCGCCCGCAAGCGCTTCGATCTGCTGATCTCCCTGGATTGCGGGTCATTCGACCGCCTGCCGGAACCCATCCAGCCGCTCGCGCGCGCCGTGCCGGTCATCAACATCGACCACCACCGCACCAACACGCGCTTCGGCACCTGGAACTGGATTGAAGATCATGTGTCGTCCACCGCCGAGCTGATCTGGCGCCTCGCGCGCAAAGCCGGCTGGCCGCTGGATTCGCTCGCGGCCGAGGCGCTCTGGGTGGCGCTCATCACCGATTCAGGACGCTTCGCCTACGACCAGACCACGCCCGCCACGCTGCGCTGCGGGGCCGACCTGTTGCGCTACGGCGTGCGCACCGCTTTCATCAACGACAAGATTTACTGCTCGTTCAGCCGGATCACGCT
>JAGOBZ010000177.1 GCA_017999015.1 Kiritimatiellia bacterium | reverse complement strand
TCGCTCTATCTGGGCGAGATGTTCACGGACCATGACTTTATGGAGGATGCGTGGGAGGACGGTTTCGCTCCCGATAAGGTCTCTGCGGCGATCTACGATGCGCATCTGGACAACGATGAGGACGGTTGGTCAAACTGGGCGGAGGCCCGGTTCTCGGCAGCGAAAAACGATGTGCGCCCCGATCAGGT
Organism: Kiritimatiellia bacterium; assembly: GCA_017999015.1. GTDB lineage: Bacteria > Verrucomicrobiota > Kiritimatiellia > RFP12 > UBA1067 > DUPH01. The sequence goes on along the minus strand of JAGOBZ010000177.1, from coordinate 6,705 downwards.
TACGGGCGTCACACAAGCCGGACAGTCCCGTCACGAATTCCCGACACCTGTGGTCGAGACGCTGGTACGGTACAATGGCATTCTGCGCGAGGCCGCGATCGTCGTTGAGGCCTACAAAGATGCCGCGATGGACGGGCAGCCTGACGCCACCTTCCGCATGGCGACGGGGACGGGTGCCGCCGGTTCCATGACCCTCGGCGACTGGCGTCCGCGCACGGTTTCCGGCACGCTGACGCCGGGCAACGTGCAGCGCGGTTCGGTCTCGCTGGTGTTTACTGACGGTTGGACCGGTGGCAGCATGGCGACAGGATTTGACCAGGAGGGTCTGCTGTACCGCGGCGATCCGCTCGGTGAGTACGAGGTCATCGGTACGATCGACTACGCCTCCGGCGCGTATACGCTGGATTTGGCAGCTTTTGCCGGACAAACCTTGGATCTTGCGGTGGCGGGTGTCGGTCAAACGTTGGCGCGCGATCAGTACATTGACTGCGAGCAATCCTCGGTGGTCATGAACTACAGTTACCGTTTGGTTGAGAATTGGCCGAAGCGTCTCTTCCTCGGCCGCGCGACGACCGGCTATCTCCGCGAAGGGCTGAATACCTTCTTCGCCTTCATGGACAGCAATAACAACGGCACATGGGATGCTGGCGAGCCGTGCGGCCTGCCGCAGCCTGCCGCCACGGCGATCGGCTGGGACCGCAACGAGATCGTCATCGAGCTGACCGATTACATGCAGGGGTATCTGCGCATGGCGATGCCCTCGGGCGTGCGTTCGGAAGACGTGTTCAACGGCGTTGCGGATGACGCTGGGGGCGGCGACCAAGCTGCTCTCGAGCAGCGCGTGCGCATCGTACGGACCGGTGTCGACGGCCAGAAACGGCACACTAGGGTGGTCTTCGACAAAGTGCTCCGCGCACCTCGCGCCTGGCTGCATGAGGGCGATCTGTGGGCGCAGGGCGATCTCGCCTTGGACTGGGGCTTGATGTACGTTGATACGGCGCTGGATCGCACGAGGTTGTCTTACGAAGTATTCTTGGGCGAGACGACCACCTTTACGAACGGCGCGGTTGCATTCTTCACGAATGTGTTTGACGTGGTGCGCGCCAAAGCCGTGAACGTCGCCCCGATCAACGGCGCGTACGTGTACTCGGCGCGGCCCACCTTCAAGTGGCGGCTGCCCGCCGGTTCGGAAACCAAGTATCCGGCGTTCGCCTTCGAGATGCGTCTTGGATCGACGACGGGAACGTTGATGTACGAGTCCGGGGCGATGCCGGTGCCCGCGCGCAACGCGAACGGCGAGTTCGTCTGGGAAGCGCCCATCTACGCAAACACGCGTCTGCCGAACGGGCAGGTCTTCCAGTCCAACAAGGTGTATGCCTGGCGTGTGATCGCGATGAACGCCAAATTCAGCGACACCGCCAGCAACTGGTCGGATTGGAAGTATTTCCGTCTGGACGTGAACGCGCCGATGCAGTCGTCCGGATATGGTTCGGCAGAGGCGCGCGTCAAGTATTACGGGCCGGCCGCGGCAATGCTGACGGGCAGAGTCAAAGTGCAGGCTTACCGCACGGCCTCGTTCACGGGGATGCCGGAGGCTGAGTACACGTTGGCCGGAACCGATCTCGCGGCGCTGACGTCGCTGGTGGCGCCAGTCGTCAACGCGCGCCTCTACGGGTTGCAGGAAAGCGGCGTGGCCGGATCTTACTACCTGTGCGCCTACATCGACCACAACGGCAACGACGTGCGCGATCCGTGGGAGTCATGGGGCTACGCGAACCACTACGGTGTTGACGCGGAGATGCCCTATATGGCGCGCGCCGTCGATGTCGTATACAGTGCTGAAGCACCGCGGCTGGACATCGTGATCGAGGACGCAGATACCGATCAGGATTGGGTGCCGGACGCTTGGGAGTATGAGCAGAACCCGGCTGGCGATTTCCTGGGTCTTGTCGGTCCGTCGACCGGCGCGGCAGGCGACACTGAGATCAACCCGTATCTCGGCAGTCTCTTGAGCCAAACTCAGGCCTCGGCGTTCTTCACGGCGCTCGCGCTGGGCACCACGGATCTGGACGGCGACGGACTGGGCGATCTGAACGAGCTTGTGCTGGGTTCGGACGCACGTTCAGCGTCGACAGCGGGAGACGGGTATAACGACGGCGACAAGACGGCCTTGGGGCTGAATCCGGCTGACGCGCTGCGCCTCGATGTGACCGGTATCACGCTGGCCAACGGCCTGCCCGAAGTGGACTGGTCGGTCGCGGTGGAGAGGTCCGGCGTGTCGACGCTGAGCCTTGCGCCGGAGGTGACCTACGAGTTGCTGTACACGCCGAGCCTGAGCAACCCGCAGTGGCAGGTGGTGCGCAGCGGTAAGGTGGCGCTGGACGGTGTGCAGACCCTGACCAGCCAGATCGAGTCGGCGGTGTCGGTCGATCCTGCGCAGGGCTTCTTCCGCGTACGGCTGCAGAAATAGGGCGCTCGCGCGCCGGCGCTTGACGGCGGTGTTGCCGCGCCACCCCGGACCGGGGGGCGCGGCGGCCGACCACAGGGATGTTATGGCACAGATTCAACACAGAGTTTTGACCGTCCTGTGCATGGTGGTGCTGGCCGCCGCCTGCGTGTCGGCCGCGCCGTTTGCCAAAACCTTCAGTTTCACGCAGCCGGACGGCACGCGGATTGAAGTGTGGGGTGAGGGTGACGAATTCCGCGCGGTCTTCGAGCACCGCGGCTATACGATCGTGCGTGACCGCGTGACCAAGGCCTACACCTATGCACGGTTGTCGGCGGACGGCACGGCACTGGTCCCGACCCGCTTGCTGGTCGGACAGGCCGATCCGGCCGCTAGCGGCCTGCCCCAGCATCTGCGCATCGCACCCGAGGCGGCGGCCGCCCAGGCGCGTCAGCGTTTTGAGCGCTGGGATGCCGGCATGCAGATCCGCCGCCGCTGGCAGGAGCGCAAGAGCCAGTTGCAACTGTTGCGCGCGCAGGCGGCGGGGGATATCTCGGTCATGGCCCCGCCCTCTTTCACAACGACCGGCACCAAGGTCGGCCTCTGTCTGCTGATCGATTTCCCGGATGAAGAGGCGACCGTGCCGAGCGCGGATATCCACGAGTTCTGCAACGGCGACGGGTACACGGGATATGGCAACAACGGCTCCGTCAAAGAGTATTACCAGGATGTGTCTGGCGGGCTGTTGACCTATACCAACGTGGTCACCGCGTACGTCCGTATGGTGCAACCGCATAGCTTTTACTGCGACACGTCCAAGGACGCCGGATCACAGGCCAACATCCTGATCGCGGACGCCATCGCGATTTTGAAGGCGCAGCCCAATTACGAGACGGAAATCCTCCCCACATTTGCGTCGCTGTCGCAGGAGGGCGACGGTGAGCTCGTCGCCTGCAATGTCTTTTATGCCGGTGACAACGGCGGCGATTGGACCATGGGCTTGTGGCCCCATTCATGGAGCCTGTATGAAGCCGGTCCGCAAGACTTAGGCGACGGCAAGATAGTTTTCAAATACCAGATCACCGATATCGGTGCGACCTTGGAACTTGGCACCTTCTGCCACGAGAACGGCCACATGCTGTGCGGCTATCCCGATATTTACGACTACCAATACGATTCCGTCGGCGGGGCCGGTCAATTCTGTCTGATGAACTCGGGCGGGCACGGCAACAACCCTGTCCAGGTCTGCGCGTATCTGAAGTACGCTTCGGGGTGGACTGAAACCACTGCGGTCACCTGGAAGGATTATACCGAGGCCTCCCTGACCGCCACAGTCGGCGAGCCCGGCTTCAACCGTATCTACCGCCTTGCCAAGCCTAATGTGGATACCGAATACTATCTCTTTGAGAACCGCCAGCAGTCTGGACGTGACGCCAACATTCCGGGATCGGGCATCGCGATCTGGCACATCGACGAAGAGGGCAACCGCGACGATCAGCGCATGGCGTACAACACCGAACACCAGAACTACGAATGCACGCTGGTGCAGGCGGATAACCTTTGGCACTTCCAAAACAACCTGAACAGCGGCGATACGCAAGATTTGTTCTATGAAGGCAATCCTGCCGCCGGATACCAAAACCGTTTTTCCGACCAAACAGCGCCCAGTGCGCGTTGGTGGGACGGCAGTGCTGCAAAGTTTAAGGTCGAGCGATTCAGCGCCAGCGGCCCGGTCATGACGTTTGTCTTTCAAGTTGACCCGCCGAATATCGTGACGCCGGCGATGTTGCCGACGGGACGGGTCGGAACGCCGTATTCGGTTGCGCTGGCTGCAACAGGTGCAGCCGTGCCGCTCGTCTGGCGTGTTTTGGAGGGCTCGTCCCTGCCGTCTTGGCTCGCCTTGAGCGAGACCGGATTGCTTAGCGGCATGCCGGACACCGTTCAGACCGTCCAGTTTGATGTCACGGTGACCGACGCTGGCGGTCAGGCCGACACCAACACCTTCCATCTCGCCATCCTTCCCGCTTGGGAGGTGCCGGTCCTTGAAACGTTTGAAGAGCCGGCCGGTCCTTTGGCCGGATGGCAGCAGGAGTTTCTGACGAACCGTCTGGCTTGGACGTATCGCAACGGCACCGCCTACCCAATGTCCGCCTACGGCGGCACCAACAGCGCCGTCTTGGTCTCTGCGGATTCCGGCCCCTACGTGACCCGACTGATTTCGCCGCGCATCGTGTTCCCGGCGGAGGTCAGGCTCCCGCAACTGAGTTTCTGGCATGCCATGGCCCCGAAGAGCGTGTTTCAGGATCAACTGCGCGTCTACTACAAGAGCGCGTATGAGGATGCGTGGACCTTGCTGGCGTCGTACACGTCATCCGTCAGCCAGTGGCGTCAGCGTACGCTATCCTTGCCGAGTCCGTCGGCCTCTTATTATCTGTGCTTTGAAGGTGTCGCGCGCAACGGTTATGGTATCCTTCTCGACGACGTCCAAGTCATGGATGCGTATCAGCCGCTGTCGTGGCAGGTGCCTGATCAACTGCCGGATGCGTTCGCCAGACAACCTTATCAGTTCGCGCTGACCGCAGGAGGCGGGACCGGGCCTTATACGTTCGAATTGGAGCCGGGGTCACAGTTGCCGCAAGGTCTCTCGCTGGGCACAAACGGTGTCATCAGCGGACTCGCCTCCAATTTGGAAACGCGCGTGTTCAACGTGGTGCTCACGGACACCGGGGAGAACGTGACGCTCGTGAAGAGCTTCACGCTCTCCGTTGCGATGCCGCGGGTGTCGCTGTTCAGCGAAGGCTTTGAATACGGCGGCTTGCTGCCGCAACGGTGGGTCCAGCAGGTGGTCTCCGGTTCGCTGTCGTGGGCTTTCCGGAACGGCGGCGGTAATGGCGACACGTTCCATCAGCCGGTGCAAGCCTTTGAGGGCGTGTACAATGCCGTGTTGTGGTCTGACCAACTATCGAATCAGGTGATCCGGCTCGTAACGAAGTCAGGCATTAACTTGGGGGCGTCACCGGCCTCGCCGCGTCTTGAGTTCTGGCACTGTATGCGAGCGTTCCAAGGTGCCGTATCGGCAATGCAGGATGAACTGCGCGTGTATGGTAAACCCTCGGCATCGGCCTCTTGGACGCTGCTCGCCACCTATACAAACCAGGCTGCCGAATGGACCTTGCGGTCGCTGGATGTGCCGGATCCCTCCACAAATTATTACTTGGCCTTTGAAGGAACCGCGCGCTTCGGACATGGCGTGTGCATCGACAATGTGACCGTTACAGACGGATCGCTGGCGCCGATCATCACGACGCTTACGGCACTGCCGGGCGCCCAGCTCGGCATGGACTATGCGCTGCAGTTGCAGGCTGTCGGCGGGGTCGCGCCCTACACTTGGGAATGCGTTTCCGGGACGCTGCCGACGGGGCTATCGCTCTCATCGGGTGGCGTCATGAGCGGTGTGCCGTCGGCGGCGGGACAGAAGACCGTTTCGATCCGCGTGGTGGACGCCGTGGGACTGGCGAGCACCAATGTCTTTTCGCTCGCCGTGGCCAATTTCCGCCGGTTGCCGCTGTCTGAAGGCTTTGAAAGCGGCACCGCGCTGCCGCCTGGATGGACGGAATCAATCGAGACAGCCGGGAGTACATTACGGTGGCTCGTCGGGGCCGGCAGCAGTTCCGGCACGCCGTCTAGTGCGCACAGCGGAACCAACAACGTGTACTTGCGCTCGGCAGGCACGAGCCAACAACGGGTGCGGTTGATCACGACCGCCTTGGACATGGAGACGAACATGACCGACGCCGCACTCTCGTTCTGGCTGTGCATGGCGCCCGGTACGGCGCAGGATGAGGTGCGTGTTTCGATCAAGACCAATGCCGCGGATACGGTTTGGACGCAAATCCTCTCGATCAAGACCGCTGTGCCGGCCTGGAGCAACGTGGTGGTGTCGCTGCCTTCGCCCTCGCCCTCGTATGTGATCGCGTTTGAGGGTGTCGTAAAGGGCGGCAAGGGGGTTTGCCTGGATGATATTCTGATTACCGGCACCTACCCGTCCGCAGGCGGATATGAGGGTTGGCGGCTCTCGGCGTTTGATCCTGAGATCACCGACGAAGGGATTATCGGCATGACCGCCGACCCGGATGATGACGGCGTGGAGAACTGGCAGGAATACGCCATGGCGCTTGATCCGATGTCGCCGGACGCGGGCCTCGCCATGGACGGTGGCGTCACGGCGGGCTACTTGACCCTCTCGTACCGCATGAATC
>JAGOBZ010000176.1 GCA_017999015.1 Kiritimatiellia bacterium | reverse complement strand
TTGCCCTTGGGGATCTCGACCTTCTGATAATCCTCCTTGGCGGGGCGGTAGAGCCGCGCTTGGGTGCCCTTCAGCGCGTCGGCCACGCCGCTCGCCTGGAAGGTGGATTTCTCCGGGTGGCAGGTGTTTTCCGGCAGGGATATCTTGGCGGCGCCCTGGGCCTCAGCCGCCAGCACGCAGGCCCTGACCAGGTCGGGATGGGTGTTGCCGCCCTGTTCGGGCTTAGAGTTCCAGGCCACGTTGGGCTTGATGGCGACTTTCATGCCGGGCTTGATGAAGGCGCCCCAGCCGCCCAGCTTGGCGATGCCGGCGGCCAGCATCTTCGGGATATCCGTGCCGTGCACGACGATCACGGTGGCGGCCGGCGCGGCACCCTCCTGCGCGCCGAGCGGGGTGGCCTGCCACGCGCCGACGGCGGCTGCAGAAGCGGACGTTTGCAGAAAAGAGCGACGTTTGACGGCATTCATGAAGCACCTCCCATTTTTCACTGTATCCATGCGCTTTCTTTTAACAAAAAAATGCGACACAGGCAATGTGCAACTGGGGAGAGGGCAACTTTGGGTTTCGATTCTCATGAATCTTTGGTATATTCCGAACCGTCCTCATCGTTGGGTCTGTGCGTCGTGATCGGTTATTGCGATGAGACTTTTTCTGTTTGATCCTCTTAACACCATTCTGATTAATCAACCATGAGTGCAACGTTGCTTGACGGAAAACAACTCGCCGCCGACATGCGCGCGGACATCGCGCGCCAGGTCGCCGATCTCAAGGCCAGCCGCGGCGTGACGCCGGGATTGGGCGTGATCCTGATCGGTGCAGACCCGGCCTCTACGTCCTATGTCACCGCCAAAGAACGCGCCTGCGAAGAGGTCGGCATGTTTTCACTGGACGTGCGCGTGCCGGCAGAAACCACGCAGGAGGAGGCGCTGGCCCTGGTGCGGCGCATGAACGACGATCCGCGCGTGCACGGCATTCTGGTGCAGCTCCCGCTGCCGCGCCACATCGACGAGGCGGCGGTGATCAACGCGATCGCGCCCGAAAAAGATGTGGACGGGTTCACGCCGGTGAATGTCGGCCGCATGATGATCGGCGAAAGCTGCTTCCTGCCCTGCACGCCGCACGGCATCATCCAGATGCTGCTGAAGGCCGGCGTGCAGACCTCCGGGCGGCATGCGGTCGTGGTCGGACGCAGCAACATCGTCGGCAAACCGGTCGCGCATCTGCTGATGCGCAAGGCCGAGGGCGGTAACGCCACCGTCACGGTCTGTCACACCGGCACGCGTGACCTCGCGGCCTACACGAGGCAAGCGGACATTTTGGTGGTCGCGGCCGGGCGTCCGGGCACAGTCACGGGAAGCATGATCAAGCCAGGCGCGGTCGTGGTCGACGTGGGGGTGAACCGCATTCCCGACGCCTCCAGAAAAAACGGTTTCCGTCTCGTCGGCGATGTCGATGCCGATTCGGCAAGCGAGGTCGCCTCGCTGCTCACCCCCGTGCCCGGCGGGGTGGGACCGATGACAATCACGATGCTGCTTGTCAACACGCTTGAGGCCGCTCGCCGCCTATGAAACTTCTTGGAGAGCCGCTCTTTGCCCGCGATGCAAAAGGGCAACTCGCCTCACGGATCGGCACGATCTTCGTGAAGTCGGACGGTCTGGTCACGCTGAAGGGTGTCCATGCGACGCAGCGTCTCGCCTGGATCAAGGAGCTGAACCGGGAGCGGCAGCAAGCAGGCTTGGCGCCGTTGAGCGATTTCGAAATTGACGAAGAAATGGCGAGTTCGGTGGACCTGCTTTTTGATGAGCGCACGGTTCTGATCCGCCCTGACCCCGACGCGATGGAGCTTGCGTTCGAAGCCGACGAGATGCTACAGAAGCTGGTCTCCAAAAGGTGCATCCGTTATCTCAACACGCACGACGCGCAGGTGCGCGACGCCCTGCGCGCGCACGGCGAGAACTGGCGCATGAGCCGCCTGCCGGTGTCTGTAGAAGAGATGCGCATCCTGATCTCCTCCTCACTCGCAGCCATCGAGACGCTGCCGATCTTCTACTACAACCGGTCCACCGGCACCCGGTTCCTCACGCTCGCCCAATTTGCCAATCTAGGGAACCAGCCGGATGACCTCTTCCGGCAGCAACTCGAAGAGATTGTGGAGTATGCCGCGCGACGGAACCGCTTCTGGTACCCGGAGATCGACATCTTTCCGACGGGTTGCGCGTTCACCCGACAGGCTTTCGAAGCTTTGAACGCCGCAAACCTGCCGATCAGTGCGTTGAGAGCCGCCTATCGAAAGCTGCTTGATACTTTTCGCGCGGCACTGCCCGCAGAGCTGCGCGACGAGTCTGACGCTAATATCGAGTGGCGTAACCGGATGTGCTCGGCGCTGACCCAACAGCCCAACGCCGTCGATGCCGAAGAGTTGATTCAGGACATTTCGCCTGAGTTCTATCGTCAGATTGAATGGCTGCCCGGCTGCCGCATTGTGAAGGGCGAGCTGATTTTCGATCCGGTTTGTGATGAAAGCGACGTGTTCTCCGAAGATATTGACCTGAAGGCTCTCTGTGACCCGCGCGCCAAGGCGGTGATCTTCAATTACCTGCGCGAATACAATACGATCGAATACATCAACATCGGCCGCATCGGCCACTCTCTCTCGACGCGCGCCCCCGTGTCGCACCGGGCGCCGGTCTATATCGTGCAGGTTAAAGAGGCCGGCAAAACGAAACCGGATTTACGCATCCTGCGCTTTCAGAAGTGGGGCGTCAAAGAGCACCTCGACGACGGCAAGGACCTGCTGCGTGCGGTGATGGAAGCGATGGATTACACGGATTACATTCTCGATCGCCGCCTCGGCTGCCAGCAGCTCGGCATGAATCTGCCGCCGCGCCTCGCCACCGGGCGCATCGCCGAGACCTATAACGGCCATAACGAGGCCTACCGCGGCGCGCGTTTTTGGTCGGTCTATTTCGAACGCGCCTATGTCAGCGGCTGCGCCACCGACAAGATTATGCCGGACCGCTACGCGGATCCGGCGTTCAACCGCCGGTTGGCGCGCCTGCTGGGCGAGGCCGCCGCCGTCAACTGCATCGTGGGGCGCGCCAATGTCGAGTTGCAGGTCATGTTTGACGATGGCGACGAGGTGATTAGGATGGACGCCGACGGCCTGCCCGAACACCTGATCATTTCCGACCACACCGGGTCTTTCTCGCAGTACGACATCCGGCTTGAGCGCGACGCCGATGCGTACGCAGGACCGGTGAACCGCCGCGCCGCGCACATGCCGAACGCCAAGGAGGTCGCCGCGCTCTATCTTGAGGCTTTCCAGCAGCGTTTCGAACAGGTTCAACAGGAGTACCGCCGGCGCAAAACGGCCTTTGACTCGCTTTTCAAGCACCGGCCGCTTGATCGCAAGGGAAGTATCGCCTACCGCTGGCAATGTGTGCTGGCACGTCTCGACACGACCGACGCCGCGGAGCTGTGCGCGACCATCCGCTCACACATGGAGGTGTCTGTTTCGTGAAACGCCTGCTGCTGTTTTCGAACGACCAGCTCTGGATCAGGAAAACTTCCGATGGTCCGTCCTGCCTGTTCGACGCGGACCCGGCCGCCTTCGCTCTCACGGAGCCGCTCTCCGCGCAGACGGCGGCAGGGGAAGAGGTGTTCGCCGCTGAATCCGCAGTCCCCCCCGCGCCCGGCGCGGAACGGGTCGGCCTGCGCGCGCTGTTTGACCTCGTCACGCCGCAGCGTTACGCCCAGGCCGGTCTGGCGCGCCAGCTCCTGCACTGGCGCCGCGCCCACCGTTTCTGCGGCGCTTGCGGCGCGCCGCTGCAGCGCCATGCCACCGAACGTGCGATGGTCTGTCCGGCCTGCGGCCACACCGCCTATCCGCGCATCAACCCGGTGGTGATCACGCTGATCGCGCGCGGCGACCGGATTCTGCTGACCCACAAAGCCGGCGGGCTGCTGCCGTTCTGGAGCCTGGTGGCCGGGTTTGTCGAGGCGAACGAAACGCTGGAGCAGGCCGTGGCACGGGAAATCGCGGAAGAGGTCGGCCTGCGCGTCACAAACATCCGGTATGCCGCAAGCCAGCCCTGGCCGTTTCCCAACAACCTGATGTTCGGCTTTACGGCGGATTACGAGAGCGGCGAGATCACGCCCGACGGCGTCGAGATTGCCGAGGCCGGGTGGTTCGGCCGCGACGACCTGCCGCCGATTCCCTCGCGCGTCAGCATCGCGCGACGTCTGATTGACACCTTTTTCGCCTTGGCCTGAGGGCTTACATGCCCGGGTAGCGGCGTCGCAGCGCGTCGCGTGTGCGGCTCGCCTTCTCCGGCTGCCCCATCGCGTCATACAGTGCCGCGAGGCGCTGAAGCGCCACCGGGCGCAGCGCCTCGCAATCGAGCAGCAGCTCCACGCTCAGGTAGGCGCGTTCAGCTTCGGCCCAGCGTTTGAGCGCCGCATCGCAGTCGGCGACGGCCAGCGTCGCGCGCGCCCGCGCCTCGGGATCATCGTCCGCTTCAGCCAGCTCCGCATAAAGCGCCCGGGCCGTCTCGAAGTCGCCGGCTTTGAACAGGCATTCGGCCCGCCGCGTGCGCGCCTCCGCCGCGCGCGCATGCTGCGGCGCGTGCTCTAGCAGTCTGCGATAGGACTCGGCGGCACCGGCATAATCGCCGGTCCGGTAGGCGCTGGCGGCAATCAGCAGAAAAAGTTCGGGCACCTGTTCGTGGTCGGGATGCGCGGCCAGAAAGCGGTCCGCAGCCGCGCGCGCGTCTTCCCACCGCTCCGCGCGGAGCGCGTCGTTGATGGCGGCCATTTCGGCGGCGACGGCGGCACGCGCGGTCTGTCGCGCGCGGGCCTGCCGCGCCGCGTTGACCGTCGACAGGGCGGCCGTACAGGCCTCACGCAAGGCGTTTGTCGGGTAGCGGTCGAGAAAGGCGGCAAAATCCGCGTGCGCGCGGTCGAGCCGGCCTGCGCGCTGTGCGGCATGACCGTGCGCATAGAGGGCGCACGACGCGAGCGGCGAGTCGGGATAGCGCATCAGCAGCCCCTCGTACGCCGCGGCAGCCTGATCCCAGTCGCCGAGACCGAACAGCGCTTCGCCGCGTCCCAGCCAAGCCGCCGCCGCGAAGGGGGCATTGGTCGACGCCGCGGCGCACGCAAAACTTTCGGCCGCCTCCGCAAAGCGGCGCGCCTGCAGGTGTACGCGCGCGGCACGGTACGCCGCGTCTGCTGCCGGCTGGTCGGCCGACGCCGACAAGCTCGCCGACATGCCGAGGAAGACAACGAGTCTTGAAACTCGGAAAAAAATCCTGCCGCCTTTTTCCATCGGATGGGCGCTCTCTATACGACAACTTCTCACTCTGTACACCCGGTGTGCACTGTGGTGAAAAAGAACTGTAAAGCGAGGTGCAAACCGTAACTGGCTGTTACGAGAACACGGTAACACAGCCTTTGCGTGAACGCAACCGGAGCGGGGGCGCATCCCGGGACAAACCCGCTGTCCAGTACGCTGTCCTTGAACTTGGCAAGCAAGTCGGTCTCACGTACGAGTTACGCGGCAAGGAAATCGTGTTGAAGAAGCTGATCGTTGAAGGTGAGGGCTGGCGCGGCTTCAGGCTCGGTGCCAAACGCGGCAGGCGTCATCTTCGCTCCAAAGAACTGACGCGAACGCCTCCTTGAATATCTTACCGTTGCCCTGCGCCGTCCGGCGGCGCGATCGCCGCAGCCTTGGCTTCGGCGGTCTTGACGTTTTCGTCGTACAGGGGCTTGGCCCACTCCGGCAGCTCCGCGCGCAGCGCGTCAGACGGACGGCCGCGGGCGAGTTCGTTGCCGCTCTTGTCCTCGACCCGCACCGTGAACGCATGGGGCGCGTCGCTACGCACCTCGGCGATCGCGGCCCCCTTCGGCCCCTCGGTTTTGATGGTGTGAACCTCGACCGACGCACTTGGCTCGGTGACCGGCCGCAGCAGGGCCGCGACTGCCTCGGACGTCATCCCGCAGGCGTAAGGCTCGGTGAGGCGAGCGCGGATCGTCGCCGCCGGAATCGCCGAATGCACGTCGTAGGTCGCCGCGCCGGCTTTGAGCGTCTCAAAGCTGTCGAGCATGCCTACTGCGTTGCCCGCTCCGTCCACGATCGCGCCGCCGCTGAAACCGCCGATCGAATGGATCATCAGGTGCAGACGCGTCAAGCGCTCGCCGCCCGGGCCTATTTTGAGTCCGTAGCGGGCAACCATCCCTTCGACCGCGAAGAAATATTTGTTCAGCGGATGGCCGATCGCGCGGACGCGGACACCGGCCGGCGTGTCCGGACGCAACGGCAGTACCGTGTCGCCGGCCCCCTCCACCTGCAGCAGCGCGAGATCCTCAAGCGGGTAGAGCGCCAGGATCTTGACGACGGTGACCGGCCGACCCTCGACCGTCAGCCCCGCCGCCACGAACGGTTCGCCCAAACCTTTGAAGGCATGGAAGCAGGTGGCAGCCACGCCGGGATGGATCAGAAAGGCCGCGCCCAAGCGCGCGAGGTTCCCGGTCTTGTAGTTTTCTTCAGAAAGCGTGTAGAGCGCGAATGTCGCCCGCGCCGCTCGCTCGTGCAGCTCGGCCTCGCCCAACGGCACCTGTGCCGGGGCCTCCGGCACGAGGCCGAGCGGCTCGCGCCGGTTCATCGCGGTGGCGAGATCCACAATGCGAAAAACCCGGTTGCCGGAGAAGGCTTCATGGCGGATTGCCTTGCCTAAGCGAGCGTACGCGGCGTCATCCAGCGGCGCTTCGACCCGCCCGCCGGTCACGCCCGCGGCCCGGCAGTCGGCGACGGCCCGCGATGCGTCCGCTGCCGGTTGGTCGGCCGCCGCCGACAAGCCCGCCGACACGCCGAGGAAAACAATGAGTCTTGAAGCTCGGAAAAAAATTCTG
>JAGOBZ010000175.1 GCA_017999015.1 Kiritimatiellia bacterium | reverse complement strand
CGCGACAACGTCACCTATGACTATGACCGTCCCACGATTGTTGAGACCGGATACTCCCTCGTCGCGACACCCAGCGTCGGCGCAGATCTCTCAACGATCACAATGGTGCTCCGTCCCGAAATCAGTTCCATTAAAGAGTGGAAGAAATACCGGCTGAGCAGCCTTGACAGCGCAGATAGCGTGGAAAATGAACCTGCCATTGAAATTCCTATTCTTTCCCGACAATATATCGAGACAGAGGCCGTAGTACGCAGCGGTGAAACCGTCGTATTGGGCGGACTCGTCGACACGAGCGCTCAGGACAAAGACAGTGGCATCCCGTGGCTGTCAAAGCTCCCCTTCATCGGCAATCTGTTTGGCACAAAAAAGAATGAGAAGAAAATTAACAATATCCTGATCTTCGTCACCGCAACGCTCATCAGCGATATCGGTGAAGAGCTGATCCCCTTGAACGATTTCGAACGCTACGGTCTTGCCGTGCCGGCCGGTGCGCGAGTACCCGACATTCTGAAAGCCCCCAATCCCCAATAAACGCTCAACGTTCAACTCCCAACGCTCAACTCTCAACCAGAAACCCGAAACCCGAAACCAGAAACCATGTCCCGAACCAAACAGATGTTAGCCTTCGATGTCGGCTCCCGTTCCGTGCGGGCCGTCTGGGTGGGGCTGCGCGGCGGCCGCCCGGCCGTGACGCGCGCGGAAGCCTTCTCCCTGCCGATGGACGAGGATGATCCGCACAAGCTGATCGGCGCCTGGGTGCACAAACTCGGGCTCGCGAAGCAGTTCTGCGCGGTCGCCCTGCCGGGCTCGCAGACCGTCTTCCAGAGCGGGCGCATCATGCACAATGACCCGCGCTCTCCCGAGCAGGTCGCCGCCATGGACATCGCCCAGTTCAACGAGATGGCCGGCGACGAGATGGCGCATGACGTCTTCGCGTTCGACACGCCTTTCGAAGCCGGCGTCCGGCGCTACATCATGTCGATGGCGCGCCCCTCTTCGATCCAAGAGGTTATCCAGTCGACCCGCCGCAACCACCTGCGCCCGTCCGACCTGATCGCCGCGCCGGTCGCTCTGTTCAACGCCATGGAGACGTTCGCCGGGACACACGAAGAGCCGTACTGCTACGTGAACATCGGCCACACGCAGACCGAAGTCGCGGTCGGCATCAGCAACGGGCTGCTCTTCGCGCGTTCCCTCGCGGCCGGCGGCAAGCTTTTCACCGATGCGGTGGCCCAGTCCACCGGCCTGCCGGCCGTGCAGGCCGAGGTGCGCAAGCATGTCGATTGCGGGCTGCGCGAGAGCGACGCCTGTTACGAGCCGCTGCGCCTCGCGGCCGACCGCTGGGTCTCGCAGTTCAACGCCTGCATGGGCGTTTACCGCAGCACCTTCCAAGACCTGAAATTCACCGTCGCGCGCATCATCATCACCGGCGGCGGCGCCCAGCTCAAGGGGCTCAAGGAGTATCTCGCCGCCAAATTGTTCCTGCCGGTCCAGCATGTCTCGGAGCTGCCGGGCATCGACGGCGGTTACAAGCCGTATGCGGGCGTTTACGACATGGCATTCGGTCTCGCGATCTCCGCGATGGGACAGGGCAAGGCGACACTCTCGCTGCTGCCCGGCGACCTCAAGGACGAGGTGGTGTTCCGCGAGAAAAAGCCGTGGTGGATCGCGGCCGCCGTCTTTCTGACCGGCACGATGGCGCTCTACTCCGCGACCGGCGTCTACCTGCTGAAGCGCGACGGTGCCCTGCTGGATGCGGAGCGCGAGCAGCTCCGGCGGCGCGAGCAGATCGACAAACGCATCCAGGAACTGCGCGCCCGTCAGGCGGATGTCATGACCAACGCGCTGCCGCTCACACAGATCACTCTCAATGGCCCGCTCGCCCGTGAGGTATTGACGCTTGTCGCCCAGACCGTGGACCCCGAAGACTGGATCACCCTGTTCTGTGACGAAAAGATCTACAACCCGAAAGAACAGAATGTCTCCGCCAAAGCCGACACGCCGCAGGCGGCGGTGCGCAACCCGTTCTCGCTGTTCCGCACCCTGCGCCCGGCGGCCGCCGCAGCGCCCGCAGCCGGCGACAACAAAGAGCCGCCGCAGCGCAAGGACCTGGTGGATGCGCTCTCCTCTGTGTTTATTGCCGAGGGCTACACCTCGAACCCGAGCCTGAAAAGCGTCCGCGAGATGATTGAGCGTCTCAAAACCTCGCCCGACATCGTGCGCGTGGACTTGCGCAGCGACGACCAGGTGCTCTCCCCGACCGGCATCCCGGAACTGGAAGGCGAGAAGCTTCCCAATTTCAGACGGTTTGTGATCGAGCTTGAGGTGAAAAGGCCATGATGGTTTCGGGTTCCGGGTTTCTGGTTTTTTTGAGAGCCGAGTTGTGCGATGATTAAAAACTTTGAAGAGATTGAAGCGTGGCAGATGGCACGCGAATTGACCAAGGCTGTTTACGCCGTGGTTCAGTCTTCTTCTTTTTCCCACGATTTCGGATTGCGTGACCAGATCCGCAGAGCTTCCGTCTCAATCATGGCCAATATCGCCGAAGGCTTTGAACGCGACGGAAACAAAGAGTTCGTTCAATATCTTTCCCAGGCGAAAGGATCATCCGCTGAGGTCAGATCTCATTTGTACGTCGCATTGGATGCCCGCTATATCGACCAACAGACTTTTGACACCCTTTCCAACTTAACGGTCCGTATCGGGAAAGCGTTGGCGTGTTTCATTAAACACCTTCGATCATCAGACCTGTCCGGCATAAAATTCAGGCACGAAACCCAGAAACCTGAAACCAGAAACCCGAAACCCGAAACCTGAAACCAGAAACCATGCCCTTCTCTAATACTTATCTTTTATCGGCATCCCGATTGTTATCGACCGAGCGCGCGCAGGTCGTGCTGATCATGCTCTTCATCGTGGTCAGCGCGTTCTGCACGGTCCGGTTTGTCGTGGTCCCGCAGCGCGAGATGGCGGAAAGCAACCGTTCGGTGCGTGAGCAACTCGAAGGCAGCCGTTACGCCAACCTCTCGATCGCCAACATGCAGGCGATCGCCGAGCATGAAACCGCGACCCTCGCGCAGCTTTCCAACGAGTGGTCGCGCATCGCCGAGCGCCTGACCGCTTTCCCCAACCAGACCGTCCTGCGCAACACCGAAGTCAACCGCATCGATTACAAGGTCGAGCTGTATGAGATCCGCCAGCGCCTGCAGGAAAAGTCCGGCGAGTTGAAGATCCAGTTGCTGCCCGTAGAACTGGGACTTGATGAAACCGTCACCAGCGGCGATGCCGTCCGCACGCGTATGCTTCAACTCAAGGCCGTCGAGAAACTGGCCGACCTGGCGCTCGACCGGCAGATCCAGCGCCTCGTCGAGATCTACCCGCTCGCGCCGGTCGTCCATACCGACAAAAAGGGGCGGCGCACCTTTGAAGAACTGCCTGTCCGCATGGAGTGTGATGTGGATTTCGAGCACCTGTACACCTTTTTCCAGTCGGTGTTCGAAGAGAACCAGGTGTTCACTTTCCGTAACGTCAGAATTGAGTCCGGTCCGACCTTCGACTCCAAGCTTCGTGTAAAGGCCATTCTCTCCGCCCTGCTGTTTGAATAACGCGGACGGCGCCCGCAACCCGATTTTAACCTCACACAAAGGCACAAAGGACACAAAGGTTTTTTCATGACAACCCATTCCCCTTCGTGGCCTTCGTGCCTTCGTGTGAGAAACAACTGGTAGCTAAAGGATTTTTATGGACAAACTTTGGAAATGGATCATGCATCTGAACGCCAAGGCGTTCTGCCTGCTGGCGGTTTTGATCTTTTTTGCGGCCGCCGCCTGGTGCGGTCTTAAATACATGACGCCGCCCGAGCCCTTTAAAGACGGCGGCGCAAAAACGCCGGCGCTGGACGAATTTCGCGAAATCGGCACCCTGAACTTCGTCTCCAACCAGCTTGCCGCCGAGACGCTGTCCATCCCGACCGATCCCTTCCGTCCGACACTCGAGGCGATCTTCACCAATGAGACGGAACGGGTCGCCTTCATCAAAGCCTTGCGCGCCGCGCAGGCCGCCGCCGCAGGGCTCGCGGGGGCCGGCGGCGCGGGCGCGGCCGCCGCCGGGGCCGCCGCCAAAAAAGAGGACCCGTTCGCGCATCTGCGTAAAAAGGCTGCCGTGCCAGACGGCCTGGTCGGCCCCAACGGCCAGCCGATGGTCATCCCCAAGCTTTCTTTTCTCGGCTTTTTCAAACGCCCTGACGGCCAGCAAGCGGCCATGTTCTATGATTCCGTTGAGAACACGACCTTCTTCTATGAATCCGGCAAGCAAATCCGAGGGGTAGACATCGTCAGCGCGAATATCAACGAAGCTGAGATCCGTTTCCCCGATGGGACCTCGCGCAAACTGCCGATCGGGGAATCGGTCGAACTCGCGCCTGAACCGGCCAAACTGCCGCCGCCCAAGCCCGGCGCTGCGACGAAACCCGGCATTGCCGCCAAGCCCGGCGTTGCCGCTGCCAAACCCGGCGCTGCCGCTAAACCCGGCGCCGCCGCTAAACCTGGCGCCGCCGCTAAACCTGGCGCCGCCGCCAAGCCCCAACGCCCCGCTAAGCCCGATCGTCCAGAAAGGCCCGGTGCCCGTCCGCCGCGCGAAAAACCCAACCGCCAACGCCAAGCCTTCCAATGATCACATCACCCGGAAATCCCATCCCCTCTGCGCCTCTGCGCCTCTGCGCCTCTGCGTTAAAAATCTCTCCCTCCTTCCTCCTTCCTCCTTTCTCCTTCCTCCTTCCTCCCTATCTCCGCGTCTCTGCGTTTAAAACCTTAACCCACTCCCCTACCCATGCCCGACATCCGTTACAACTCCGATGAACTGTTGGTCGAAGTTACCCAGAAGCTCGTCGAACGCGGCCTGCTCACGCTGGACAAACTCGGCGAGATCCAAGGCCGTGCCGCCCTCACGCTTCAGGGCGTCGACCGGCTGCTGATCCAAGAAGCCATCGTCAACGAAACCGATCTGCTCAAGGCCTTCTCCGAAGCCAGCGGCATCCCGTTCCACAACATCGGCGATTTCAAGATCGAGCAGGAAGCCATCGACAAGGTCACGGCCAAGGTTGCCCTGCGCCACCGCATCGTCCCGCTGACCTTCCAGAACGGCATCCTCCAGCTCGCCACAAGCCGCGTGCCGAATCTGACTACCGTGGACGGCCTGCGCATGGTGCTCGACGCCGGCATCGATTTCGTGCTCTGCCCCGAGAGCGACGTCTCGATGTCCCTGACCCACTTCTACGGGCTCGGCGCGGAGACCATCGACCTGCTCATCGCCGAAGCCGAGGCGATGCCGCAGGATCAGGAGGACGACGACATCTCGGTCCAGACCCAAGAGACCGGCATGGTCCGCTTCATCAACCTGATCATCGCCGAAGCGATCCGCATGGACTGCACCGACATCCACATCGAGCCGTTCGAGAGCACGCTGCGCCTGCGCTACCGCATCGACGGCATCCTGCAGGAGATCCCGTTGCCGAAGGGCGTCGACAAACTGCGCAACTCGGTCAGCTCCGCCGTCAAGATCATGGCGAACATGGATATCGCCGAGCACCGCAAGCCCCACGACGGCCGCATCAAAGTGCGGTGCGGCGTCAATGACTATGACCTGCGCGTCTCGGTCCTGCCGACCGGCTGGGGCGAGACCTGCTGTCTGCGTATCCTCAACCGCGGCACCGTCAAGATCGACCTCGACACCCTGGGCCTCTCGCCCTACCAGCTCCCCAAAATCGCCAAGCTCACCGAGCTGCCGCACGGCGTGATCCTGATGACCGGCCCCACCGGTTCCGGCAAGACCACCACGCTCTACGCGCTGCTGGCCCGCCTCAACCAGACCGGCACCAAGATCATCACCGTGGAAGACCCGGTCGAATACCAGATGGGCGGCATCAGCCAGGTCCAGGTGCACAGCAAGATCGGCCTCACCTTCGCCAGCGTGCTGCGCTCCATCCTGCGCCACGATCCGGACGTGATCCTGATCGGCGAAATCCGCGACTCCGAAACCGCCGACATCGCGGTGCGCTCCTCGCTCACCGGCCACCTGGTGCTCAGCACGCTCCACACCAACGACGCGCCCAGCGCCGTCACGCGCATGATCGACATGGGTGTTGAGCCCTACCTCATCTCCTCCTGCGTCGAAGGCATCGTCGCCCAGCGCCTGGTGCGCCGCGTCTGCCGCAACTGCAAAGAGGCCTACGAGGTGCCCGACGCGATCCGCAACGAAATCGCCATGACCTATCCCGACCGCTTCGGCGATGCGGAGTATATCCATGGCCACGGCTGCCCGGCCTGCGGCTTCACCGGCTACCGCGGCCGCAGCGCGATCAACGAGGTGATGATCATGACCGATCCGCTGCGCGCGCTGGTCGTCTCGCGCGAACCGGCCAACATCATCAAGGACCTCGCCATGAAAGAGGGCATGGTCACGCTGCGCCAGGACGGTTGGCTGCGCGTGATCGAAGGCCGCACCTCCGTGGAAGAAGTCCTGCGTGTCGCCGGACGGATGGAAGAGTAAAGAGAGAAGTAAAAGGTAATAGGTAATAAGGAATAAGGAATAAGGAAGAGGTTAGAAGTTGTGCAGTGCCTCATCTACTCATGTGATGTGCCAGTGACGCTGATGCGACGTCATCCATCAGTGTCTTTACCTATTACTTATTACCCATTACCTATTCCTTCAAACCGCGCCTCCGGCGCGGGCGGGATGACCATGATCGAGCTCGCGATCGTCATGGGGATCGTCTCGATCCTTATGGCTCTGGTGCTCGGCCTCGCCAGGCATGTGGACGCCGCCGTCAAGATCCGCCGTGCGCAGGCCGAACTCGGAGAATGGCACGAGTCGCTGAACCGCTGGCACCTCCAGTTCGGCGAATACCCCCACGC
>JAGOBZ010000174.1 GCA_017999015.1 Kiritimatiellia bacterium | reverse complement strand
GATTTGGCTGCGAAACGCTCAACTCTCAAGTGAGGGAATGTTGATTTCTTGCGTTAGGTGTAAGGCGTGTTGAATCACTTGTCACAGGAGGTCTTTATGGCGGATGAGGCAAAGGGTGTTGCGGGCGTGGGCGTCGATGAGCGCGTGAAGTCGCTTGAAGAGGCGCTGTCGGTCGAGAAGGCGAAGAACGAGGTCCTGATGGAACAGATCCTCATGGCGGAGAACGGTCTCGCCGAGAAGGATGTCGAGGGCTTCGCGGACGTGATCCCGAACGAGGACCGCGATTTCTGGCGCGGGCAGTTTCTCGAGAACAGCTCACGGAAGGCGAGGTTTCCGGGGCACGCGACGCCGTGATCCGCTCGCGAGTGCTGCTGCTTGAGCTTTGGGCCAAGGGCGACGCCTCCAAGGCCGTGCAGACCGACTTGAGCAAGGCCGGTGTCGCGACCGCGTACGCCGAGCCCTTCTTGAACCAGAACTAGCAAGGAGAAACGACCATGAAGAAGGCCAAGACCAAGAACGACATCCGGACCGAAGTCCGGCAGAAACGCGCCGGGGTCCGCAAGGACGCCGACGCCAAGCGCCGCGCAGTGCGCGCGAAGGTGCGGCAGGCGGTGGCTTGCCTCCTCGCGGTTCTCACGCTGGGGATCGCGGCCGGCTGCAACACGGCCACGCCCGCGAGCAAGAGCGCGTCGTCCAAGGCGTGCGACAACGTCACGACGGTCAACAACTACATCGGGCTGCTCCCCTACCCCGCCACCAACGGCGCGGCGTACCCCTCCGGCGCGCTCGCTTTGGGACCGGGCGGCCTGACGATCAGCGTCTCCGACCTCAACGGCACGATCGCGCAGAGCGCGGACACCGAGGGCGGAGACAGCACCGACCTGACGGCGAACCCGTCGATGGCGGCCGGCATCACCGGCGACGCGCCGATCAAGGCCATCGCCGAAGCCGTGTCGGCCTTCGGCTCCCCGCAGGACGCGATGAGCGCCACGCTCTCCGCAATGGTGAAGAAATTCGGCTGGGCGTCTGCGACCAACACTCTCGTTTCCGCAGCCGAAAGCAGCGCGGACGGGTCTTGCTCGGAGAAATAGCCTCGCTGCCCTGGGTACAGCCGGTTCCTGCGCGGGGGCCGACTGTACCCAAATTTTTGTTTTTTGGGT
This sequence comes from Kiritimatiellia bacterium, assembly GCA_017999015.1. Taxonomy (GTDB): domain Bacteria; phylum Verrucomicrobiota; class Kiritimatiellia; order RFP12; family UBA1067; genus DUPH01. The sequence goes on along the minus strand of JAGOBZ010000174.1, from coordinate 5,768 downwards.
ACAGTCGCCATGGCTTAAGCTACGGATTCTACATCCGCAGGCCTTGAAAACAGGGCCAAAACACTCTCAAAAAGACTGTACCCAAATTGTACCCAAAAAGTACAGAATTAGGGGCGAAATCAGGGAAAATCAAGGGAATCGGCAAAATCGACAAATAGGCCGTAAAAATGAAAAAAGCCCAGCAAAACCGAGGTTTTCTGGACTTTTAAGATGGTGGCGGGTGAGGGTCACGATCCCCCGACCTGCGGATTATGATTCCGACGCTCTACCAACTGAGCTAACCCGCCTAAAAAGTTTTGACACTATATATAATCGCTATGCGCCTGTCAATGATGTGACTCACTTTTTTTGCCGTCTGTTTCCCCTCTTTTTTCCCTGTTTTCCGGGTCGAGTCATGGAACAGCACGCCAACGCATCCAACGTCCATACCAGCGGATAGAGCTGTTCGTGATACCAGAGCAGGGAGAAGTAGAGTCCGATCGGAGAAGGCATCGCTGCCGCGGCGCATCTGTCTTTTATCAGCCAATCCTGCCCGAGCCTTGCCGCCCCGGCACTGGCGGCACCGCCATCCCTCAGCGCAATCACGGCCAGCGCCGTCTCCTCTGCGGTTGCACATGCACCGGCGCTCCAGCCGCCATCAGGTTGCTGGGCCTGCACCAGCCAGCGCTCCCCTGCAGACAGCATTCCCGCCACCTCAGCCGCCCTTCCGGCCGCAGCTAACGGCATCTGTGCGGCACGCAGCGCATCAACCACGCGTGCGGTCCCCACAACCGGATTTCTGCCTTGCTCCGCCTCTTGGTGGCCGAACCAGAGCGGCATCCAGCAACCTGTCGCATGCTGCTCGCGCTTAAGGTAGTCCACAACACGCCTCATCGCCGCGTCCAGACGACGCCCCTCGCGCAGTGTCCATGCATCGTCAGCGCGCCAGGCCGTCCAAGCCGCCAGCGCATGCGCGCTGATGTCCGGGCAGCTCCGGTCGAACGGCAGACGTCCCCAGCCGCGGCAGAAGGTCGGCAGGCCACCGTCGCGGTTCTGCAACGCCAGCAACCAGATAACACCGGCGCGGACAGCGGGCATCGCCTTGGGCGCACACCCCGCCTCCTGCAGACATTTCAACGCCACCAACGCCCCTGCCGTGTCATCGGCGTCCGGAACGCCGCCCGGCAGATCGGTCCACGCCCACCCCCCCGGCGCCGCGCCGGTAAACGGATGACGGCGCGTGACCTGGGCCGACACCAGCCAGTCGGCGATCCGTTCTAACTCTGAACTCGGCACCCGCGAGTCACCGTCCGGCAAGAACGAACGGGCTGCGACAACGGCACGCGTTGCCAGCGACGTCACCCACGTGCGGAGATTGGAGTCGATCGCCCAACTGCCGTCCGGCCGCACCGCCTGACGCAGAAACGCACGACCTTTTTGCACGACCGGATGGCCGCCATAACCGGCGTGCCGCAGCGCGAGGCATACGAACGCGGTCAACGGGATCGCATCAAGGAAACCGCCATGCGGCGGCTGCAACTTTTCGAGCCGACGCAGCAACGTGCCCGCCAACCACCGTCCCCAAGGCCACCCGCCCCGAGCCTGTGCCGCGCAAAGGTGGCGGCACAGACCCACCGCGATCAACGCCGGCAGCGCATAGCTCACCACCTGCAAACGGAAGAAACGGTATACCCCCTGAGGCAACAGAGCCAGCACGAAGGGGAGCGGCGGCACACGCAGCCACGCCTCAGCCTTGTCGTCACACATGGCGAGAAACGCCAGGATCGGCACGGAGAAGGTCCGGTCGTCACCGTACACCCCGCCCAAAGCCCGCATGATCCGCTCCGGCGTCGCAGCCCCGCCGAAACGCGCAACAAGCCAGGCATCGGCCCGTGTCAAGACGGCCCCGCACGCTTGTCCGCCAATCACACCGCGCCGCGCCAACGCGCGCAGAGCCGCGAAACCGACCAGGCTCGCACTCAGGTTGGACGGGCTGGCCGGCGTGTCTCCCCAACCACCGTCCGGATTGGCGTAGGCAGCCAACCATACTGCGCCACCGGCGGCCAGACGGCTGTCAACCATGTCCTCTTCTGCCAACGCGACGGCGGCGAGCGCGGTGGACAGCGCACTCGACGCCAACTCGCCGGTCCAAACACCAGTGGGCGTGTCGCGCAAGCTCATCAGGCGCGCCAACAATGCTTCACAAAACTGCACGCGGGAATTCATGATTTTGACATAACATGGGGGGAGGGAACCGCCTAAAAGTGTCATTCCTCAGCCCCATCGAAAACCGGATCACGTTATGCGAACACCCGCATCGCGTCAAACACATTCAATGGTAGGGACGCCTCGCCGAGGCGTCCGCGGCGGTCTCGGCGAGACCGCCCTACCGGTTTCGCGCCCGACTCGCGTGCAGACTTTCATCACATTGCGGGCCGGACCGGCCGCCGGCCACAAACGCGGCGACCGCAGCGCGAAACCGGCATCCACAGGACTTCCCGAATCAAAGTTGCCAGTATTTCCGTTAGTGCGGGTGCGAATGCCTGAGGATGTGAGGCCTTTCTAAACCGTGCGCGAGCATAAGTGCCTCATCATCCAACAGTTCGAAGGTCGGGCCGTCGGCCACGACTCTACCTCCGTCGAGCACGATCACGCGCGGACAAACCTCGACAACCATCTCGAGATCGTGCGTAGCGATGATCCGCGTGTGCTCGAACGACAACAGCAAATTGATCAGCCGACGGCGGGCGCGCGGGTCGAGGTTCGCGGAAGGCTCATCCATCACGAGAATGTCCGGCTCCATGGCGAGCACCGTCGCAATCGCCACTGCCCGCTTCTCGCCGGCCGAAAGACGGTAAGGAGGACGCCCCCGCACATGCGACATCCCCACGCGTTCCAGTGCCGCAGCCACACGACGCTCAACCTGATCCCCAGGCAGGCCAGCGTTCAGCGGGCCGAACGCCACATCCTCCGCAACCGTCGGCATGAAGAGCTGGTCGTCGGGATCCTGAAAAACCATCCCCACAGCGCGGCGGGCCAACGCGACCGTCTCGCGTGTCACGGTCGTGTCACCGATCCGCACCTCCCCTCTCTCGGTCGGCAGATAGCCGTTGAGGTGCATCAAAAGGGTCGATTTGCCCGCGCCGTTCGCGCCCACCAGGGCGACCGCCTCGCCGTGCCCGATACGGAAAGAAACGCCTTTCAGGGCTTCAGTCCCGTCGGGATAAGCATGCGCCAGCTCCTTTACTTCCACGATGTGGTGACTCATGCCAAGATCCTCGTCAGCAGCAGGCCCAGCCCGTCCGCGAGGTTCCACACCCGCGCGGCGATGAAAAAGGTCAGCCACCCCACGACAAACAGGGTGTCCTCAAAATGGAAAGAAGGCCGCTCCAACTCGCGGATTTCCCCTTCAAAGCCGCGTGCGGCCATGGCGCGGTACACGCGCTCGGCGCGATCCATCGACCGCAGCAGCAGCGTGCCGAGCAGCGGGCCATAAGCGCGAAGGCGCAGCGGACGCCCCTTTTCAGAGCGCATCTCCACGCTCCGCAGCATCTTGCCGCCCTCGTCCGACACGACGAACAGGTAGCGGTAAAGAAAAAGCAGTTGGACCACGAACACGCGGGGAACGCCCAGCCGCCCCAGCCCCGCGCCCAGCCGGTTCATGCCCGTGCAGGCCACCAGCGCCAGCGCCGCCCAGACCGTCAGCAGACACCGCAACAGGATCGACGCGAAGGACAACCAGCCCCCGGGCACGCCAAGCGCGCCATGCGGCTGCCGGTCAAAAAACGGATTGAAGGCGCCGACCGCCAGAGCGAAGGGCGCCGCCACAAGGATCTTCCTGGCGATGTGCCGGCAAGGAATGCGGCCCAAGGAAACAAGAGCAACCGGATAGAACAGAAACGGAACCAAGGCGGAAACCTCATAGCGAGGAAAAGACATCACCACAACGATGAACGCCAGCGTGACGGAAGCTTTGGCCCGCGCATCAATGCGGTGTACGGGCGTGTCCATCCGCCCCAGCTCATCCATCTGCCCGAGATCGATCCAGTCCGCAACGCCCATTACGCTCCCGATCGTCCTTCTTCTGTTCTGCCCGCGAAGCCGCCTTTGAGCACGACGCCCGCGAGACAGGCCAGCACCAACGTCATCAGCCCGCCCACAATCCCCGACAGCGAGGTCCCCGCGCTAACAGCCGGCCAGCTTTCCGCTTCAGCCTCGGGCTCGCCCGCTTCCGCTTCGCCGGGCTTAAAGCCGTAGTCGGGCAGCACCGCCGTCTTGCCCTGTATCTTGGCCAGTTCGCCACGGACCCCCGCGTCGGACCCCGACAGCTCTTCTTTGCCGGTCACCTTGGCGATGGACCATTCGAGCCCGTCCGGATGCGTCGACGCGAACCAGCTCCCCGCGCCGCCCAGCAGGGCGGCCGCCGCCGCAAGGCCGGCCAACACCGGCCATAACCCTCTGCGCATCCCCGCCTCCTGCACCGCGTAAAGCGCTTCAGGCCGCGCCCGGGTCACAAACGACACCACAACGGCCGTGGCCAGCCCTTCCACCAGACCGATGGCAAGATGAATCGGCAACATCATGGCGGCAAACGTGACAAAGGGCAACTCCGAAATCCCGGAGGCCAGGGTTTCCAGAACAACTCCAAGCGCCCCCAACAGAAGACCGGCAACAGCCGCCCCCAGCGCCGCGGCCCAATTGCGAAACGCACCACCCCGTCCCCCCGCCACCATTCTGTAAACCAGCGGGTAGGCCACAAAAGCGGGAAAGAACCCCAGGTTAAAGATGTTGCACCCCAGCGCCAGCAAACCGCCGTCCGCAAAAAAGAAAGCCTGCACCGTCAGCACAGACGCTATCACCAGAAAAGCCGCGTAAGGACCGAGCAAGACCGTCAGGAGCAGTCCGCCGCCGAGATGACCGCTCGATCCGGTCCCCGGAATCGAGAAGTTGATCATCTGCGCGGCAAAAATAAACGCGCCCAGTACGCCCATCATCGGGACAAGGTTGTCCCTCATCGTCTGCTTGACCTTCCGGGCGCAAACGGCGATCAGCCCGCCCGACACGGCCCACATCGTCCCGCCCACGGCGGGTGAAATCAACGCATCTGCCATATGCATGTTCTGTTCCCTCCTGAGTCAATTCACTCGTGCTTTGCGTCACCGTCGAAACCGAACGTCCAGGTCAGGCCGAACGTCGCCGCAAAATCCGGAGTCCCGTCCCCGCAAATGCGGGATCCGGCAGCCACGTCGATCGTCAACGCATCTGAAAACCCGTAACGGAAGCCGGTGTTATACTGAACCGCCGTCCCGCCGCCGTTCTCCAGCGCCTTTTCGGCAAACACCTCGCCGACCCACTGGAGCACATCGGCCACCTGATAATCCAGCGCCACTCCGTAGTGGACGATATCGCCAAAGTCTTCCCCGGAAGGATCGCCGATAAAGGTGTACCCGGCGTTGAGATGCGCACCCAACCGATCTGTCAGCGCCTTTGACGCGATCCACGTCAGGTCGTAGTCGGTCTCGCCGCTGCCCAGTCCGTCGTCCTTGTCCGCCGTCGGAAACTTGACGGAGGGGACCAGCGCCTGACGCGGGCACCACGCCGTCTCGCCGAGAAAGCGCCGCCCGCCTCGAACTCGAACAGGCCCTTGTCAACCGGGTCGGCATCGTCAACCGACAGCGGTCGACCCGCCCAAGAAACATTGAGACTCACCAGACATCCCGCAATCATCATCCATTTTTTGCCGACACCGTTCATCACCGCGACCCTTTCTCATGTGAAGTTGCGGCGTA
>JAGOBZ010000173.1 GCA_017999015.1 Kiritimatiellia bacterium | reverse complement strand
ACCTTCTGATGGCCGCGTTCAAGCAGGCGGACCAGTTCGGTGGTTGAGGCATGGCACTCATACGGGTTGAGCAGATGCAGGTCGCCCTCCATCGTGTACCCGCGCACAAAGCGCTTCAGGGCGAGATAGGCCGGAGGGAAATGGGCGGGATCGTCATACCCCTTGGCCGGACGTCCCGCGCGCACATCAGGCAGGCGGCGCAGGTCGGGGCGTCCCGCCGTGCCGTCGTGGCAGCGCACGCACGACGCATCGAGCACCGGCTGCACCTCGCGGCTGAAGGAGAACCCGCGCGCCGGCCCCAGCCACGGCTGGATCTTGGCCGGCGGCTTCAGCAGTGCGAGGCGCTGCGACTCCTCGCCGATGCTGCTGTTCTGCTCTTCGTGGCAGCCGGCGCACGACTGCATCTCGCCGGGCATGGCGGTGAACCAGCTCCGCATCGTCTGCAGCGCGCGGCCGTCGGCATCCAGCGGCTGCAGCGCGATCGGCGTGTTGGCGGGAATCTCGAAAAAGGCCGAGCCGTCTGACTCGACGGGCACGGTACCCAGAATGCGGCGCACGTCCCAGGGGCCGTCAAATCCCACGCTGTCCCACTGGGCACCCATGCCGCGGTAGGAGAAGGCATAGGAGAAGACGCGCAAGCGCTTGACCGTGCCGCGCGGCACGCCTCGCAGCCCCGGGCCGCTGTAGACATCCACGATCTTGGCCAGGCCGGTTTTTTTCTCCCCTGCCACGCTGTCGGGAAACTGCGGCGGACGCGCGCGCGGCACGAGAGGAACCGGCTCGAGAACCGCCCACTGCGGATCTTCGTGAAGCAACAGCAGATTGCCGTGCAGATCGGCGTAATAGAGTCCCCACAGCGCGTTCGGGCCGGGCTGGGCCGCGACCAGAAAGGCGTCGCGCGTCATGGGTGCCGGATCCAAAAACTTCGGCCATGACGCATCGACCAGATTATCCAGGATCACCGGCCTGACCGCGCGGTCCGGCGCCCCCGCGCGCGCCACTGCGCCGTCAGCCTCGAAGCGTCCCCGCCCCGGCTCGAACACCACCAGCTCGCCCATCCGCGGCACGCCGTGATGGCCGGTGACGATCCCCGCCACGCGCAACGGGTCGCCCGGCATCTGACACGGGAAGAAGACGCCGTTAGGCCAGTACGAATTGCTGCCATAGAAGGCGCGCTGCCCCGTGCCGTCCGGATTCATGGTAAACAGCAGCCGCGCCGCGTAGTGCGGGATGTCGCTGTATTCCCAACGCAGATAGAGCACCCGGCCGTCATCGAGCACCGTCGGATGCCAGTTGTGCTCCTGGTCAAAGGTCAAACGCCGGATCGTGCCGCTCGCCGGCCACCAGCGGTAAAGATGCGCGATCCAAGAGCTGCCGCGCACGCAAGGCACGCCGATGAAGGTCGCCGTCGAAAGAAAGATCAGCGAATCATCCGGCAGGTAACAGCCGGCATAATTGTCCACATCCGGATCGGGGATCAACGGCAGCTCGACCGCCCGCCCGTCCGCCAAAGTCAATTCCTTGACCCGTGAGGGGCGGCCGGGCTCCCGCTCGGTAAAGAGCAAACGCCGCGCGTCCCAATGCAGGCCCATCTCGCCGGCAAACGTTTCAGGCGGAGGCTGATAGAGCGGCCGGACTGACGGCTCGCCGCGCAAGCCAGTCAACACCGCGATTTCATTGGTGAGTCCCTTGAGGTTCAGCTCGCGGACGGCGGCCCAATTTGCGGGTTGCGCCAGATTGCCGTGTGTGCGGCGTATGACCGCTATACGCGCCACATTGAAGAGTTCCGGCGCAAGGAGTCGGTGACGCGCCTCGCTCAGCCAGGCGCACGCCGTCGCCTCGTCGAATTGCTCAAGAAGCGCCGCACGGCGTGCCGCAAGCCCAACGCCCCAGACCTCGATCGCAGCGTCGCCGTCCCGCGCGCCATCTGCCTGCGCGCGTACGGCGGCAACCACCTGTTCCGGTATCAGTCGTTCGACCTGTTCGCGTAACGAAGCCGCTTGACCGGCCACGGCCACACCGGCCATGACTATTGACAACACGCTGATTGTCGTCCACTTCATGACGCTTTGCCTCAGCGTAACCGACACCGTCTACTGGTGTCGGTTCAGGTTCTGACACCGGAACAGTTCGGCTTACATACGCGTATAGCGTGGGCCGTCACCACCCTGCGGGAAAGTCCACTCAATGTTCTGGAACGGATCCTTGATCTGACAGGTTTTGCAGTGCAGGCAGTTAGAGAAGTCCACATGAATGTGGCCGTCCTCCAGCCGGTACACCTCGGCCGGGCAGAAGCGCTGGCAGGGCGCACCATAGAGCTTGATGCACTTGTCGCACTTCGCACGGTCCAAGATCTTCAGATGGCACGGCTGATCCTCGTCGTGGATCGTGCCGGACATGAAGACGTCGGTCAGGCGGTCCGGCGAGGTTGGACCGGCCTGAACGCTTTCGGGCTCCGGCAACCGTCCGCCCTTGAGCGGCAGCATCTCCTCGTGATCGGGCGCCATCGGCACCTGCCAGAAGGGAAACTTGCCGAAGGTCGCCCAGGCACAGCCTGCGCTCATCACGCCAAGGACCAGGTTAGTCGAGAAGGGTGCGCGCACGTTTTTGACGCGCTTGAGCTGCTTCCAGCCTTCGGTCTGCTTGAGCCGCTCGCCATAAGGCTTGAGCGCTTCGAACGAAAAGTCATCCTTGTTCCAGCACTCGGCCAGCGTCTCGGCCGCCGCGCGGCCTGACTGCGCCGCGATGTGGATGCCCTTGATGCGCAGCGTGTCCACCAGGCCCGCGCCGTCGCCCACGATCAGCGCGCCGTCGGCGACCACCTGCGGCACCGAGTAGTAGCCGCCCTCTGGAATCACTTTGGCACCGTAGGCCACGGCCTTTCCGTCCTTGATGTGTTCGGCCATCACCGGATGCGCCTTGAACTTGCGGAAGAGCAGATGCGGATCGATCTCGGGATGGGCGTAGTCCAGCGCATAGGCGTAGCAGATCATCACCTGCGTGGGCGAAACATGATAAACGAACCCGCCGCCGTAGGTGCTCCAGTCAGCCGGATAGCCGAAGGTGTGGGCGATCTCGCCGACCCGCGACTCGTCGGCCGGGACTTCGATCACCTCTTTGATGCCCACGGCGTAGGACTGGCCGCGCTGCCCCTGCAAACCTTTTCGCGCGATCAGCTTATCGGTCAGGATGCCGCAGGCACCCTCGCCCAGCACCACAACCTTGGCGTAAATCTCTTCACCCGGCGTGTAGTTGCACTTCGGCTTACCGTCGCGGTCCAGGCCCTTGTCGCCGATTTTGACGCCGATCACGCGGCCCTTGTTGTTCTCGATCAGTTCGGTCGCGGCGAAGCCGGTGTAGACCTCCGCGCCCTCTTTCTCGCAGAGCTGCGCCAGGTATTGCGTGAGCTTGGTCAGCGAGCCGACCGGGTAGCCGTGCGCCTGCATCAGCGGCGGGACCCAAGGGATCTTCATCGCGCTCGTCGCGTTGAACAGCATGTGGAACGCTTCGGTGCTGACACGCGCCTCGACCGGCATCTTACTGACCTCCTCCTCGGTCAGCAGCCCCTCGAAGCCGCTCATATCGATCACCGCGCCGGACAGCACGTGGCTGCCCACGTTGCGGCCCTTGTCGATGATCGTCACGCGCGGCAAGGAGCCTTTCGCCTGCGCCTTGAGCGTGCGCAGCAGTGCCAGTGCCGTCGCCAGCGAGGCGACGCCGGCCCCCACGCAGAGAATGTCGGTGTGAATCGGCTGTTTCATCGTGTTCGCCATAATGCCTTCTCCCCAAAAAAATTCCGGATTCCCTGACTTATTTCGCGCCGTTGTTTTTCGCCTCGACCGCCTCGATCAGCATCGGCAGGATTTCAAACAGGTCGCCCACGATCCCGAGGTCGGCCACGTTGAAGATCGCGGCGTGGGGATCGTTGTTGATCGCGATGATCGTATCGGCACCGCGCATGCCCTCCAGATGCTGGATCGCGCCGGAGATGCCGAACGCCAGATAGATCTTCGGGCACACCGTCTTGCCGGTCTGCCCCACCTGATGCGAGGCCGAGATCCAGCCGGCATCCACGCAGGCGCGCGACACGCCCACGACGCCGCCGAGCAGGTCGGCCAGCCGCTTGAGCTGCTCCAGGTTCTCGGCCTTCTTCAGGCCGCGCCCGCCGGCCACGATGATCTCGGCCTCGGCGATGTTCACGGCCGAGGCGTTGCGCTCGGCCTTGATGATCCGCGTGTCGCCGGCCACGAGCTTGAGCGCCTCGAGCAGCGTCTCGCCCTTGCGCTTGGCATCAGGCGGCGACATCTTGAACACCTTGGGGCGCACCGTCGCCATCTGCGGCCGGTGGTTGGGCGTCATGATGGTGGCCATGATGTTGCCGCCGAACGCCGGACGGGTCTGATGCAGCAGACGGCTCTCTTTGTCGATCGACAGCGCCGTGCAGTCGGCCGTCAGGCCGGTACGCGCGCGCACCGCCACTTTGGCGAAGAACGCGCGGCCTACCGCCGTGGCACCCGCGAGGATCACTTCAGGCTTGTATTTCGCGATCAACTGGTTGAGCGCGTCGGTGTAGACGTTCGCCTCATATTCGGCCAGCTCGGGCTGATCGACCACATACACTTTGTCGGCGCCGGCCGCAATCAGGTGCGACGCGGAATCCTTGACGTTATGGCCCAGCACCACGGCCGCCAGCTCGCAACCGCGGTCCTTGGCCAGGCGGCGGCCGGTGGCCAGCAGCTCATACGCCACCTCCTGCACCTTGCCGTGATGCTGCTCGGCAAAGACCCAGATGCCCTTAAAATCGCCGAGGTCAGCCTTCTTGGTCTCGGCCTTGGCCGTCGAGGTGATCGCCTTGAACGGGCAGGCTTTGATGCAGGCGTTGCAGGCGCGGCACTCGTCCGGCTTCACCACTGCCAGCTTGCCCTCCATGTAAAGCGCGTCAAACGGGCACGCGGTGATGCACTTCTTGCAGCCGCGGCACATCGCGGGATCAATGAAAATCGGTGCGTCTGCCATCATTGTGCCACCCCCTTGTCCTGCAACAGTTTCACGATCGCGTCAACCGCCGCCGAAGGCTCCTCGCGGCCGTCCATGCGCACCCCGCCGGTCTTGACCGGCGGCGCGAAGATCTTGACCACCTTGGTGGGCGACCCTTCCAGGCCGCACATGGCGGCTTCCGCCTTCACCTCTTTGGCGCCCCAGCGCGGGATCTCGACCTTCTTGGCCTGCATCCAGCCGCTGAGCGTGGCGAAGCGCGGCGTCGAGGCCTCTTTGACGACGGTCATCACGGCGGGCATCTTCCCCTCGATCACGTCCACGCCCTCGTCCATCTGGGTCTCGACCGTGTAGGTGTCGCCCTCGACCTTGATCGATTTGACGTACGTGACGAGCGCGCAATCCAGAAACTCCGAGACGCCGGGCCCCACCTGCGCGGTGTCGCCGTCGATCGCCTGCTTGCCGAAGAGCACCAAATCGGGCCGCGCGTTGACCTTTTTGATCGCCTGCGAAATCGCGTACGACGTGGCCAGCGTGTCCGCGCCGGCAAAGGCGCGGTCGGTCAGCAGCACCACATCGTCGGCGCCGCGGGCCATGGCCTCGCGCAGCACGACCTCCGCTTGCGGCGGCCCCATCGAGATGACCGTGACGCGCGCGCCGTGGGCATCCTTCAACTTGAGCGCTTCTTCCAGCGCGAATTCATCGAAGGGATTGATGATGCTCTCCACCCCCTCGCGCATCAGCGTATTGGTTTCCGGATTGATGCGGACGTTGGTCGTATCCGGAACCTGTTTGACACAGACTACAATGTGCATGGCTCTCCCCCGTACTTGGCCTGGTTGCGGGCCTTCCACCCAGTTCAGCGTGGCCATTAAAGCACAATCCCACCTCTGCGTCATGTCCACCATTCGGTTGTATTTCACGCGGGCTTGCCTTGCGCCTCACGGGTGCTTTATAGTTGGCATTTTCTATGAATGATTGTGACAAGGCCGAGGGCCTGTCTTCCCGGCAGGTGCGGCATGTGATATGGGACTGGAACGGCACCTTGCTGGACGACACCCAGGCAGGGGTCAACGCGGTGAACGGCATGCTGCGCGCGCGCGGCTTGCCGCTGCTGGACCTTGCGCAATACCGCGATCTCTTCGGCTTTCCGGTCCGGCATTTTTATGAGGCCATCGGCTTTCGTCTTGAGTGTGAAGACTGGGACGCGATGGCGCGCGAATTCCACGACCTCTTCCTGTCCGAGCCCGGCCTCGAACTGCACCGGGAAGCAACGGGCGCTCTACAAAGTTTTTGCGACGCGGGGATTGGCCAATCGATCCTCTCGGCATCGGAACAGACCATCCTAGAGCGCATGTTAACGGCCTTTGGCGTTCAGCACTACTTCGCGCACATTTGCGGCGTGGACAATCTATACGGCCACTCGAAACTTGACTTGGGACGCGCGTTGCTGGAACGATTGGCAATCCCGCGCAACCAGATCCTGCTCATCGGCGACTCGCTGCACGACCATGAAGTCGCTGCGGCCCTCGACGTGCAGTGTCTGCTCATTGCGCAGGGGCATCAATCCTATGCGCGTCTCGCGCAGTGCGGCGCCCCGGTCTTGCATCGTCTGTCAGATCTGCGCGACTGGCTGGCGCGGCAGGTCACTGATTCTGCAAGCGTTCCATCGCGTCCACAGCCTTCTGCACCTCTTTCTCAGCCTTGATCTCGGGCCGGCCGGCCTGCTCTTTGAGCTTGTTGCCGTAGGAGATCACGCAGAAAGAAATCAGCAGCGTCGCGATGCCCAGTCCCAGCAGGGTCTTGGTTTTCGGCCCAACACCCTTCCACTCGCCCAGCAGGATACCCACCAGTGAACTGAAAAAAATCGCAGAGCCCATCACGATCGCAAACCCGATATACGCCACGTCGCCCATCGCGGGCTCGCCGACCTTCTGACAGACGAATT
>JAGOBZ010000172.1 GCA_017999015.1 Kiritimatiellia bacterium | reverse complement strand
CGTGCCGTCGCCGGCGGGGCTGAGGACCGTGCCTGCGGCGAGTACGCCGTTGGAGAGGGTTCCTGAGCCGGTGACGGAATGGACGGTCTGCGTCGCGCCGCCGAGGTCGAGCGTCGCGCCGGCTGCGAGATTCACGTCCGTGTCGGCGAGCAGGTGACCGATGTCCTCGGGGGCAACCGCCGGGCGCACGAAGACGTAGAGGTTGCGGATGTCGAAGCTTCCGGCGTTGTAGGTCCACGTGTAGTCGTAGGCGGTGGTCTGGTTGGCGGGCGGATTGGGGTCGTTGCCGATACCCAGTCCGATGTCGTTGCCTGAAGAGCCGCAATGGGAGATGGAGAAGAGCACCTGCTGCGCGCCCCAGTTGTGGATCTGGAAGGAACCGTGACCGATACTAGTGGCGCTGGCGCCGTTATCGTTGAAGTCGAACGCGGAGGAACTGCCGCCGATGTCGGGAAGAGTAAGGCCGGTGCCGTAGTTCGAGGGCCAGATCTCGAGATTCCCGGTGTCGACGCCGGTGGCGTCGGTGACGGTGCCGACGTTGGAGCGCACGTCCATGTTGAAGACCTTCTGCTGCCACATGAAGGTGGCGCCGTTGCGGTTGGGGTAACCGAGCTTGGCCCGGTCCTGGGTGTGGGCGTTGAAGGAGACCCAGACCCATTGCGATTCGCTCTCGCCGGTCTTGCGGATTTCGAGGTAGTAGGCCACGCGGTCGAAGGGCGCGGTCGCGGCGGAGTTGTCGATGGCGTAGGCCGTGCCGTTGTAGGCGGCGGTAGCCTTCGTGGAGATCGGCGAGTAGTAGACGATGTCATACCCGTCGGCGAGGGTGCCGACCTTTGTGCGGATGTCAGCCGGCACGGGCATCGTGCCGCCGGTGTCGACGAGGCGCAGCGTGCCTTCGTTGACCTGCACGTCGGGCTCCTCCTCAACCACGGGTGCCACGTCGCGCGTGAGGATGTAGAGTTCGCGGACGGTGTAGTCGGTGGCGTTTTCCGTGAAGGTCCAATCGAGATTGGTGGAATCGCCGGGCTTGTTGCCGATGCCGATGCAGGGCTTGTATCCGGTCCGACCGAAGTGGTTGACCGCGAAGAGGGTCTGGTTCAGGCCGAAGTTGTGGACTTGGAAACAGGCGTAACCGGCGGCGTTGCCATAGAAGGTGCCGTCGCTTCCGCTGTTCCGGTCGTCGAAATCATAAATCGAACCGTTGCCGACATAACCGCGGTCGAAGGCGTTGTCGACCGGGAGCGCGTTATTGTAATCGTTGGGGTACCATTCGATGTTGCCGGTGTCCACGTCATCCACGGGCGTGACGTTGGCGTTGGCGCTGGCGCGAACCGTGAGGTGGCTCACGCGTTTCTGGAAGCACATCCGCTTGGATGTGATCGGGAAGGCCAGTTTGGTGCGGTCGGTGAAGGGCGCCTCGAAAGAGGCCCAGACCCATTGACGCCCGTAGGTAGGGTGTTCGAGGGCCATGACATAGGCCACACGGTCGAAGCGGTTGGAACTGCCGAGGTTCTTGACGCTCCAGAAGGAGTCGTTCAGGATGGTGTCGGAAACCGTGGGAATCGAGCCCGCATAGACGAGAGAGAAGCCCTTGGCGAGGTCGCCCACGCCGGCTGCGACATCGGCGGGGAGCGTCGGGACGACCGTGGAAACCGGCTCAAACGCGATGCCGAGGTCGTCGTACGGATTGTTGACGGTGAAGAGGGAGCCGTCGCCGGGGTCGGCGATGAACTCGCAGTACTCCACGTTGACCGTGTCGCGGGCGAGGCGGTCGATGCCCCAGGCCGGACGGGAGCCGTCGGACTTGGTCCAGTAGCCGCCGACGCCGCCGCCGCCCTGTCCGGCGCGGATCTCGATGGCGTGCGGGCCGGGCGAGAGGGTGACGGTGCAGTGGGTGCCGGCATTGGCGGTGGTGCGGTAGGGCAGAATCGAGGTGAAGCCCTTGTTGAGGATGACGTTGCCGTCGAGGCGCATCAGGAAGGTGTCGTCCATGTTCTGCAGGAACGTCCAGGTGACGTTGGTCGTCTCTTTGTTCCAGAGATAGCCGGTGTAGACATAGACGGAGTTGTCAGGCCACCAGGCACCGTTGACGGTCGCGCCGCCGCTGGAGGAGCTGGCGTTGCCGAGGAGCGCTCGGGTGGAGAGCTGGACGACGGGGCCGAAGGCGGCGGTGCTCAGCGCGTTCGTATTGACGCTGGCGCCGTTCAGGCGGTACTCGCGCAGGCCCGGGACTTTGGCGGCACGGATGGCGGCGGTCAGATCGTCGGCGCGCGGGGTGATGCGCGTCGAGAGGTCGAAGATGCCTTCCCCGTCCTTGACGAGCGACGTGGTGGCCAGCGAGCCACTGGTCAGCGCACCGCTGCCTGTGACGCGCGTGGAGCGGTTCGTGTGGGCGCCGCCGCTGAGAACCAGCATGCCGCCCGCGAGAATAAGGTCAGAGCCGTCGGGCAGGGCCTCGTCGTGAGCAGAAATGAGGGTACCACCCGCGAGGGTGGTCGGACCGCGGTAGGTGTTGGGGGCGGTAAGGGTGAGGGTGCCTGCACCGGTCTTGGTGAGGCCGCCGTCAAGTGTCTCGGGGATACCGCGAGTGGTTCTGCGGATGCTGGCGCCGGAGAGCGGGCCGCCGCCGTTGAGGGAAACGGATGGGTCGGAGGTGTAGCCCGTGCCGTGTGAAAGCATGCGGACCCCGGTGACCTTGCCGTCGCTGAGGACGGCCTCGGCGACCGCGCCGGTGCCCCCGCCGCCGGTAATGAGGACGGCGGGCGGCGCGATGTAACCGGAACCTTGCGCGTTGACCTCGATGAACGCGACGCCTGTGCCGGCCGGGGTCAGCGGGAGATCGAGCGTGGCGCCGATGCCGACAGGCGTATCGATGACCGCGCCGCCGGAATGGACGGTCAGGATGGCGGGCGCGTTGTTCGCGCCAGTGCGCACGGGCGAGCCGGTCTCGCGTACGGAGAGGGTGCCGCCGTCGAAGTTGATGGCAGCCTGTGCGGTGTTGGCCGAGTTGTTGTTGCCGCCCTTCTGGAGATACTTGGTGTCGAGCACGCCGCCCTTGAGGGTGACGACCGCCAGCGGGGAGCTATTGCGGTTGGCGAGGGTCACGGTGTTGGCCGACACGCGGGCGTTTTCCTCAAGGGTGAGGAACCCCCAGCCGTTGTTGTAGGAGTTGACATCCGTCCACATACCGAGTTCGAGCCTGGCCGATCCGGTGTCGAGGGTGCCGTTGCCGGAGAGGTGGAAGTGGCCGTAGCCGGCACGGGTGCCGAGGGTGCCGTTGTAATAGGCGGCGGGATTGTCGCCGCCTGTGCCTTGGGCCGCCACGGTGCCGGAGTTGAAGACGACCTGGCCTTCGCCTTTGACGCGGAGGGTGCCGTAGGCGGAGGTGTTGTGCGAGAGCTGGGTGTAGCCCTTGTTGGTGAGTGCACCGCCGGAAATTTCGTAATAGCCGAAGCCGGATTCGCCGATGCGTCCGTCGGCGGCGGCCCCGCCGGTGTTGAGGAAGACGCCGCCGGTCTGGTAGACCGCGCCGGCCGAGGTGCCGTCGCGGCCGACGTGCAGGCGGCCCTGGATGAAGGCGTTGTCGCCGAGCGTCAGGACGCCGCGTGAGGAGCCGAGGGTGCCGACGCCGATGGCGGGCTGGGCGCGGTTGTAGCCGTTGTCGACGGTGGTGATGGCGGTGCTGCCGGAGAGCGGGAGGAGGCCGCAGGAGGCGGCCCAGTTATCGAAGCCGACCTGTATGCCGTAAGTGCCGAGATCGAGGCTGCCGCCGTTGAAGTCAGTGAGGTCGAGCGTGCCGTCGTGGACGCGGATGGGACCTGTGACAGGCCAGTCACCGGTGAGCGTGAGGGCGTAGGGGCCGAGCTTGGAGAGGCCGGTGGCGGGCCAGTCGGCGGTGTAGGTGAGGTCGGCTTCGGCCGTGTCGATGCCGAGATAAGCGGTACGGGATGTAAAGGCGCCCGATGAGGCGAGCGCCTCAACCTGCCCGAGCGACCAGCCGTCGGCGGCGTTGCGGACGGCAAACTCACCGTTGCCTGAGACCGTCAGAGAGTCGAAGACGTTCGGGACGGAACCGGGCGCGTAGGCGTGGAGCAGCGAGTTGGTGACGGTGGTGAGGCCGGCGTAGGTGTTGGCGGGATTGCGCAGGTAGGTGTAGCCGCCGAGGGATTTGAGGAGCCCGCCGGAGCCGGAGATCTCGCCCGCGAGGGTGTGGTGCGAGTATGAATTCTGCCCGTCGAGGATGGCCTGTCCTGCCGCGAGGGTGACGGGGCCGGCCCAGACGTTGTGGTTGGTTGCGCCTGAACGGACGGAGAGGCGCGAGCCGTTCGCGAGGGCCAGGGTCCAGTTGACGGGCGGGACAAGGTTGTAGAGGTCGAAGACCGCGCCTTCGGCGACGGATGCCGTGTTCGCGGACGAACCTCCGAGGTCGGTGGCGCCTTCGAGTCCGAGGACGCCGCTTTGAATGTTGAGGGCCGTGCCGAGGGGCACGCCTGTGGCTTTGGTAGAGGTGATGATAAACGAACTGGAGCCGACTTTGCTCAGCGTGTGGCCGCCGAAATCGAGCGTGCCGTTGCGGACGTCGAAGCGGCCGCGGGAGCCGTTGTAAGGGAGCGGGGTCGGACCGCTGCCGCCGACGGCGGCATCATCCGTGAGCGCGACGGATTTGAAGGCGTTGACCTGTTGGGCGTCGTAATCCATGCGCAGGGCGCCGAGACCGTCCGGCCCGCTGCCGGCGATCGTGACGGTCTTGGCGAGGGTGATCGTGTTATTGGGGACTTGGCCGACGGCAAGCGCGCCGCCCTCAGCGACGGTCACGTCCGGTTTGATGGATGACCCGAGCGACTGGGAGTGGCCGATTTCGAGGACGCCGTTGGAGACAATTACCGGGCCGGTGAAGGCGGGATTGGCCGTGTTGAGGATGGCCCGGCCCGCGCCATTATGGGTCAGTGACGCAGGGCCCGTGACGGGGCCGTTGAAGGCTTGCGTGACCGTTGCGGCGGGTGTGAGCGTGAGCGGCGCATCGAGGCGGGTGGAGCCGGTCAGGGAGACCGGGCCTGAGAGCGCGATCGCGTCGGTTCCTGAGACAGTCAGCGCGGTGGGCACGCCGTTGTCTGCGAGGGCGGCGGAAATGCTGAGGGGGCCGGAGAGCGCGAGGGAGCCGGACGCGGGCAGGGTTCCCGCGGAGGCGGCGAGCCGCTCGTTCGAGAGGCCGAAACAGCCGCTCTGGACATTGCCGGAGGTCGCGACCGCGCTGACGGCGATTTTGAGAGTGCCGCTGGCCGGGGCCATGTAGCGGTAGACGAGCGCGTTGGCGGAGTTGGGCTGGCTCGCGTAGACGATGGCCGTGTCCGCGAGCGAGGCGGAGGTTGAGTAGAACTGATAGAGGCAGCGGCGCTCCTGGGTCGAGGGCGGCGCGTCCCAGGCGCGGAAATAAAGGGTGACCTCATAGATCGCGCCGGGGGTGAGCCCGGTGAGCTGGCCGGTCCAGTTGCCGGCGTAGTTCATGTCGCGGAGAAGCTGCCGCAGACCGGAGCAGGTCTCCGGCGGGAGCGTGTTGGTCCAGGAGTTGAAACCGTCGTACCAGTTGCCGTTGGGGAACCCGGAATAGCCGGTGCCGGTGCCGTTGGCCGCGCCTTGGATGAAGGCCACGCCGTTGATGGTGGCGGGGGACTGGTTGCCGAAGTCGATGAGGTGTGAGTAGGTCTTGGAGGTGGAGAGGCCGGTCGCCGCGTCCGAGGTGAGCGGGACAATGTTGACGGTGCGCAGACCGGGGTAGACGATGTCGGCGGTTGCACCTGATGCGGTGAGCGTGCCGTTGATGACGGCCAGCGAGGACGGCGAGGCGTTGAGGTAGTCGAGGGCGAGGATACCGCCGCCCAGATCCAGTGTTGCGGGGGTGGCGGCCGTGTAGCTGAACTGGCCGAGCGTTGTCAGGGAGGCGGCGATGGAGAAGTCGCCGGCCGGCGCGGTGTCGGCGGTCGCGGCGGAGCCGGCGGAGTCCGGCAACGTGTCGTCCGTCACGGGGACCGAGGGCAACGTGCGCGGCGCGAGGCCGGCGGCGGCGCTGTAGGTGGCGGGCCCGCCGTTGAGGATGATCCCGTTGACGGGGCCGTCGGCGAGGCCGGTGATGAAGATGCGGTTCGCGGCGGTGCCGGCCGACGGGGCGCTGACGGCGAGCACGTTGCCGTTGAGGGTAAGTGCTCCCAGTGTGACCGATGACGATGTGGCGGCGGCCGGCACGGTCAGCAGGGAGGGAGCCGTCAACGTGACGGCCGGGAGGGACAGGGTGTAGCTGTCCGTGGCGGCGGGGTTGAGGGCGAGCGTGCCGCCCGCGAGAGCGAGCGTGCCGGAACCAAGGGCCGCGCCGGCTGGGAGGGCGAGCGTACCGCCCTCGAGTGTGGTTGTTCCTGTATAGGTGTTGGCCGCCGTCAGGGTGAGGGTGCCTGCGCCGGTCTTGGTGAGGCCGCCGGTGCCGGAACGGACGCCGGAAAATTCGACGGGGCCGGACACTTCGAAGACAAACGTGCCCGCACCGGTCATGTCGCCTGTGAGGGTGAGCGTGCCGGTCCCGGCGTTTTCAATGATGGCCCGGTCTTTGTCGACGGTGAACGTCTTGTCGGTGGAGGACGCGGAGGCGCCGGAGACGCGCAGCCGCGAGTAGATGCCGCTGTCGAGCGGGTTGACGAAGTTGACGGTGGTGCAGGATCCAAGGGGGTTGGGCGTGCCGTTGGGGGCGAGGAAGGCGACCTCTACGCTGTTACCCCTATCGAGCGCGAGCGTGCCTTGGATGTCGTTGTCCGGATGGTTCAGGGCCAGGGTGCCCCGCGTCCAGCCGCTGGTGGTCTCAAACCCCTTGGGCGCGATCAACTGAACGTTCATGTCGAGGCGGTGGGTCTGCACGGCGACGCGGGCACGTTTGGCGGGGTCCGAGGGTACGATGCGCAGGGC
>JAGOBZ010000171.1:5041-6965 GCA_017999015.1 Kiritimatiellia bacterium | reverse complement strand
CTTCCTACCGCCAGCTCCCCTGCACCGTCTATCAGATCCAGACGAAATTCCGCGATGAGATCCGCCCGCGCTTCGGCCTGATGCGCGCCAAAGAGTTCATCATGAAGGACGCCTACAGTTTTGACACTTCGCTCGCGGCCGCCGACGCCTCCTATCAGGCCATGTTCGACGCCTACGTCCGCATCTTCCGGCGCTGCGGTCTGGACGCCCGCCCGGTCGAGGCCGATACCGGAGACATCGGGGGCAAATGGTCTCACGAGTTCATGGTGCTCGCCGATTCAGGCGAAGACGGCATCGTCGATTGTCCGGCCTGCGGTTACGCCGCCAACCAGGAACGCGCCGAACGTGCCGATGTCTCCGAAGCCGACCCGGAGTGCCCGCCCCCGGCCGCCGTCGCCACCCCCGGCGCGCGTACGATCGATGACCTGACCGCTTTCTTCGGCTGCCCGGCCGATCGTTTCATCAAAACTTTGATCTATCTGGCCGACGGCAAACCGGTCGCCGCCCTGATTCCCGGCAACCGTGACCTCAACGAGCACAAGTTCAAACGGCTCCTCAATGCCAAGCAGCTCGCCCTGGCCGACGAGGCGACCATCGAGAAGGTCACCGGCGCCCCCGTCGGCTTTGCCGGCCCTGTCGGGCTCGCCATTCCGGTCTACGCCGACCGGGCTCTGCGCGGCGCGGCCGACCGCACCGTCGGCGCAAACAAGGCTGACACCCACCTGACCCATGTCGCACTCGAACGTGACGCGACGGTCACGGCGTTTGACGATCTCGTGGTCGTCGGATCGGGCGATGCCTGCCCTCATTGCGGTAAACCGCTGCAGCTCAAGCGCGGCATCGAGGTCGGCCACGTCTTCAAGCTCGGCACCAAGTACACCGAATCGTTCCAGGCCTCTTATCTGACTGACAAAGGCCAGAGCGAATTGATGGTCATGGGTTGCTACGGCATCGGTGTCACCCGGACCCTGCAGGCCGTCATCGAGCAGAGCCACGACGCCGACGGCATCGTCTGGCCGATCTCGGTCGCCCCGTACGCCGTTTCCCTGTTGCTGCTCGACCCCAAGGACCCCGCCGTGTGCGCGGTCGTGGACGCCCTCGAACAGGCGCTCGCCGCCCGCGGGCTCGACGTTTTGGTCGACGACCGCGAGGAGCGTCCCGGCGTGAAATTCAAGGACGCCGACCTGATCGGCTGCCCGATCCGCGTGGTCGTCGGCGCCAAGGGCCTGGCCAAAGGCGGCGTCGAAATCAAGCTGCGCACCTCTAAAGAGGTCGCGCTGGTGCCGGCTGAGCAGGCCGCGGATGCCATCGCTGCGCAGGCTGCCGCGCTGACCGACGCCTTGCATCCGTAACCCGTCCATCCCTAGGAGACCTGCCATGAAGATTGACGCTCTGAAAGAATCCGGCACCGCCTTAACCAAGCGCGAACTGGTCGCGCAGATCGCTTCGGAGACCGGGCTCACACAGCTCGATGTCTTTGACGTTGTTCAGAAAGCGCTCGACGGCATTATCGACGCGCTCGGTGCCGGCAAGCATGTGGAGTTTCGTGAATTCGGTGTCTTTGAAGTGGCCACACGTAAGGCCCGCATCGGCCGTAACCCTAACAAGCCCGAGGACGTCGTGATGATCCCGGTCCGTCGCGTTGTTAAATTCAAGCCCGGCAAACGCATGCGCGACATGCTGGCCGGCAAGTAAACCCTATGAGTTCCACGCCTCTCTCCTTCGAGCCTCCGCGCGGCATGCGCGATTTTTATCCGGAAGACATGCGGTGGCGCAATCGCGTCTTTGACGCTTGGCGCGAAGCAGCAGTCGCCCATGGTTTTCAGCCGTATGACGCCTGCGTCGTCGAAAGCCTCGAACTGCTGCAGCGCAAAAGCGGCGAAGAGGTTTCCGAACAGATCTACCACTTTGAAGACAAGAGCGG
>JAGOBZ010000171.1:0-4941 GCA_017999015.1 Kiritimatiellia bacterium | reverse complement strand
GCGAAGCAGCAGTCGCCCATGGTTTTCAGCCGTATGACGCCTGCGTCGTCGAAAGCCTCGAACTGCTGCAGCGCAAAAGCGGCGAAGAGGTTTCCGAACAGATCTACCACTTTGAAGACAAGAGCGGCCGCAAGCTCGCCCTGCGTCCCGAAATGACGCCCACGCTTGCCCGCATGATCGCGGCGCGCCAGGGCCAGCTCGGGTTCCCGGTCAAATGGTTCACGGTCGCCCAGTGCTTCCGCTATGAACGCATGACCCGCGGCCGTAAACGCGAGCACTACCAGTGGAACATGGATATCGTCGGCGAGGAGAGTGTCTCGGCCGAGATCGAAATCCTTGCCGCGGCCGCCGCCGCGCTGCACGCGATGGGCATGCCTGCCGACGCCTACCGTATCCGCGTCAACAACCGGGCGCTACTTGCTGAACTGCTGGCCGCTTCCGGCATCGCGCCGGAACACCACGCCGCCGTTTTTCTGGCGCTCGACAAACGCGGGAAAATCAGCGACGACGAGATAACCGCCCTGTTGCGCGCCGAGGGGCTCGACAGCGGCGCGATCAGCAAGACCTTCGAGTTGCTGGGTGTCGAGACGCTCGATCAAGCAGCCGCGCTCGCCGGGCCCGATTCGCCCGCGCTCGCCGCGCTGCGTGAACTCTTCGCCCTTGCCACAGTCTATGGCATCGCCGACCGGTTGGTCTTCGACATCGCGGTGATCCGCGGTCTGTCCTATTACACCGGCATTGTCTTCGAAGCCTTCGACACGCAGCGGCAGTTCCGCGCGATTTTCGGCGGCGGTCGTTATGACAGCCTGCTCACCACCATCGGGGGCGCGCCCACGCCCGCCGTCGGGCTCGGGTTTGGCGACGTCGTCGTGGTTGAAGTGCTGAAAGAACTGCTGGGCGAGGCCGCATCCGCCGACAAACGCGGCGTCGTCATCGGCTACATGTTCCCCGAACAGCGCGAAGCCGCCACACGCCTCGCCCGCAGTCTGCGCGAACAGGGCGAATGCGTCGACCTCATGCTGGCGCGCCTTAAACCCAAACAGTTTTTTGCGCGCGCCAGCGCCAGCGACGCGGCCGACGCGATTTTTATCGGCCCGGACGACGTCGCCGCCAGCAGCGCCAAGCGCAAACACCTCGCCACGCGCGAAGAGACCGTGATCGACCTGGCCTGATCGAGTTACGTTTTCTCGATCCAATCGAATCCATCAAAAGACTCGACTTCAACCGAACAGACGCACTGCATTCGCGTACGTGACTGACGCGATGTGTTCAACGGTTGTGCCGCGCGCCTTCGCCAGGCATTCGGCGACGTGCAACACGAAGGCCGGTTCATTCCTCTGGCCGCGTCGGGGCACCGGTGCCAGGAACGGCGCGTCCGTCTCGATCAACAGCCGTTCTTCCGGTATGCTAGCCGCGCTCGCGCGCAGCATATCGGCGTTGCGGAAGGTCACGATGCCGCTGAAGCTGATGGCCAGTGAACGATCCAGCAGGCGCGCGGCAAAGCTTCTGTCGCCGGTGAAGCAGTGCACGACACCGCGCAACCCCTCGCCGCGCCACGGCGTATCGTCCAGCACCTGCAATGTGGCCTCGTCGGCGTCGCGCGTGTGAATGATCACCGGCAATCGCCATTCATCAGCCAGCAGCAACTGCGCGCGGAACAACGCGCGCTGCGCCTCGGCCGTTGCAGGATGATAGTGGAAATCCAAGCCGATCTCGCCCACCGCCGCCGGCGCATGCGCCTCCGCAAGAAGACGCAATGTCTCGACAAGCCCCTCCGGCGATGCGGACGCTGCTTGGTCGCGATCAAATCCGATCGCCAAGCGTACGCACTCCGGATACGCCGCAGCCGCCGCGAGCGCCCCGACGTTCAGCTCCGTGCTGCCGCCGACCGCCACGACCCGGGCCACACCGGCATCTAGCGCCCGCTTCATGACCGCCGCCGTCTCCAGCGGCGAGCCATCAAAATGCGCGTGCGTGTCGAAATAATTCACCTTAGCGCCCCCTTATGCCAACTTGAGCCCGTAGGGGACAAATGCGGCGAAGTCAGCCCGATTGGCGGTTGCGAGAGGGCATCCCGCCTCGATAGCACACGCAGCGATCATGGCGTCCACGCGAAGCCGCCGCGACCGCCCAACCGCGTTAAAGAGTCGTGCAGAGGTTACGGCCTGTGCCTCGTCAAGCGCGCCCACACCACCGGCAAGTAGACCGCGAACGAGCCGAATTTCTTCGGCTCGTACAGGCCCACACAGAAATTCATACCATGCGACGGATGGCGCGAACAAACGTTCTCCCGACTTCAACCACGCGCTTACAGCCAGAGCCTCTTGTGAGCCTGGCACCAAGGCATAAATCAGATAGTTTGTGTCCAGACAAATCACGATCGCCAACTCTCCCGGCTTTCGCGCACCTCGCACAAATACTTCTCCGCCTTTCCCCGATCAAGCCCACCATGCGCATGATACGACTTGAGCGCATCAAGAGGATTGGGCGCATCCGAGCACTCCAGAGTCTCCGCCTGTGACAACGCACGACGCACCACTTCGGCTTGTGAAACTTGCCACCGCGCAGCCAGATTCCTTAATCGCCGCATGGTGTCGTTGTCAAATGCAAAAGTCGTTCGATAACCCATCGTTTGCATACCGTCATGATGCACCATAATCGACATGGAGGTCAAGTCTGCTTCTGCAACTGCAACGGGCAACGGGGTGCCCCGTCGAGATTCCCGTCCTTTCATTCAGTGCAAGGTGCCGTTCGTCACCTTACGTACCATCACCGCTGACTTTTATCCGCGCCAGCCTTTTCGCGAATCACTTGTGCCTCGAACACCAAGAATTCGGCACTCTCGCGCCAGGCCTCCGGAGGGAGTCCGGCCTTTATGGCGAGATGCGTGAGCGTCTCTTCGATGCCCCACCCCTGTTCCGGCGCGACCTGCGGCAGAAACACCGCGCTGCGTCCGCCCTTGGTCAGCACCATGCCATGCTTGCCGACCACGATATCGCGCCACGACGCCACCGGACGCGGCGGCGTCAGCATTGAAATCTCGATGTCGATCATGCCGAGTTCCTGCTCGGTAAGCGGCTCGAAGCGCGGATCATGGAGGGCCGCGTTGAGCGCCTGCTCGCGCACGACTCTCCAAATCTCGCGGCGCGGCACGATCTCGCCGATGCAACCGCGCAGCTCGCCCCGCTTGTACAGCGTCACAAATCCGCCGCGCACCGCGCGCAGTCCGGCGGTCAAGGTCGCGGGCTCACGCAGGGCCGCGCGGCGCTCGCCGCTCTTGAAGGCCTCCGTAATCATCTCGCGCGCCCAAACCAGCAGCCGGTCGCAGTCCTCGGCTGGGATCTTATCAGTGCCCGCCACCGCCGACCGGGCCTGACTCGCGGGCTTCGACCACGCCCCGGTCACCAGCGCACCGATATAGCTCACCGAATTCCGCGTGTCATGCGTGAGCTTGCCCGACGTTTCATACGCCGTACGCTCTATCTTAGCATCGCCAGGCAGCATCGCCAGCAGAAACGCCAGCGGATCGCGGCCGCAAACCGTGGCCCCTGTTTCGTCCAGCCGCTTCAGGAAACCGGCGAGGTCTTTGCGAGCAAACAGATCGAAGATTCCCATATCCAGCGTTTCGATTTTCCGCTGCACGTCGTTGGTGAACGGCAGATACCCGTAATTCGCGCCGTAATGCGTGAAATCCGAACTCGCGACCACGAGCGTCCGGTCATCCAGCAGTTCCTTGAATGCGGCGGCAGCCTTCACCAGATTCTCAGCGTCGAACTGTCCGCACACCACGCACACGACCGGCACGTTGGTGGCGAGGCACGCCTGGATGAGCGGCAACTGAATCTGGTCGCTGTGCTCCTGCGCATGCGCTTGCGGCTCCTGCGTGACGAAGGGCAACGCGCGCGCGCGTTTCACAAATTCGGTATCGACCGGCAGTTCGCCGAGCGGCGTGCGCAGATGCGTCGCGTCAGGAATGCTGACCCGGTTGCGCATCCCCACGTAGTGGCTGGGCCCCATCACCACCACGCGGCCGACCGACTTGGCATCGATCCGCAGAAAAACGCCGGCCGCCACGCGTCCGGAGTAGCGGTATCCCGCATGCGGCACCACCGCCGCGCACACATTTTTCTTGCGCACGGCCGTCACGTCTTTGCAGAGGTCCGCGATTTCGTCGCGCAACGCGCGTTCACTGTCCTGATACCAGCGGCCCGCCAACGGCGACACCATCACCTTTTTCATCGTCACGTCCTCCTCACGCTGCGGCTGATTCTGCCCGCCCGAACAGCCGGCCGCCACACACGCGATCAGCACCATTTCCGGCAGAACACTCCGCATATCGTTTCCTCCCGCGCTTATCCCGCCCACGTCGCCATTTGCCGCACGCGCGCAGGATCCAGCCGACACACGCGCATCGACCCCTGCCGCCACCGGCACAACGGAGCCGCCATCCATGCCAGCAGGAAGCAGCGGCGCGTGACGCATGCCGCGCGCGTCATGACCAGATTCCATAGACCGGCCTGCCGCACTCCGGGCATCCGCCGTCCGGTTTGCCGCGGTTGGCCGTCACCACATACCGCTGACGCGTCACCACGCGCGCGCCGCAGTCCGCGCAGAACGTGTCGTCGCCGTCCGGCACCTCGGCATTGCCCACGTACACATGTTTAAGCCCCGCCGCTTTGGCGCGCGCCCGCGCCCGCAGCAGCGTCGCCAGCGGCGTGGGCGGCAGATGCGTCATGCGGAAGGCCGGAAAGAACCGCGAGAGATGCAGAGGAATTTCACACCCCGCATGGCCGGCCAGCCATCCGAAAAGCCCGTCCAGCATGTCATCCGAATCATTGAGCGTCGGGATCACCAGATTCGTGATCTCGACATGCACGCGCGCCTCGATCATCTGCAGGACGGACGCCAGCACCGGCGACAAACTGGCCTCGCACACCTCCC
>JAGOBZ010000170.1 GCA_017999015.1 Kiritimatiellia bacterium | reverse complement strand
CGCGGCACGATGTTCTTTTTACGGTGACTTGCCGGACCACGGCGTCACCTGGCACAAAGGGGTCATGTGGAAATGATAACAACACAAGAGATGCGCAATACGGGGAATCCATCCATCTTCTCGCGCCGCGGTTTTTTGGCGGCATCCGGCTTTTTTGCGGCAGGCGTCAGCCTGACCGGCGGTGCGGCCTTCGGGCAAGACGGCGCGCCCGCGCGGCGCAAACCGATCAAGATCGCGCAGATCGGCACCGGCAACCAACATGCCTACAAAATGAGCACGCTGCGCAAGCTGCCGGAGCTGTTCGAGGTGGTCGGCCTGGCGGGAGACCAGCCGGGCAAGCCGGGCAAAATGCCGGGAGCCGAGTGTTACAAGGGGCTGCCGTGGATGAGCCAGGAGGAACTGCTGGCGGTTCCTGGACTCCAGGCGGTGGCGGTGGAGACCGAAGAGCGGCTGAATGTGCCGGTCGCGTTGAACTGCGTCCGCGCGGGCAAACACATTCACCTGGACAAGCCGTGCGGCGAGTCGCTGCCTGCTCTCCGCACGCTGCTGGACGAGGCGAAGGCCAGACAGCTCACGGTGCAGGTCGGTTACATGTACCGCAACAACCCGGCCGTACAGTTCTGCATCAAGGCCGTGAAGGACGGAGTGATCGGCCGGGTGGTCGATCTGGACGCCTCGATGGGACGGTATGACGGACAGAGCTACCGAAATCTCATCAAGCAGTACAAAGGCGGTATCCAGTACATCCTGGCCTGCCATTTAATCGACCTGATGGTCACGATGATGGGCGCGCCGGAGCGCGTGACGCCGTATCAGCGCTGCACCCGCGGCGACGGTGTGCTGGACAACGGTCTGGCGGTGTTCGAGTTTGACGGCGGCCGGCTGGCGACCGTCCGAACCTCCATCACCGAGGCTCAGGGATTTGCGAACCGGCGCTTCAAGGTGATGGGCGACAAAGGCACAATCCTCATCGAGCCGATCGAATCGCAAGGCAACATGTCGGGCGGCGTGGTGAAGCTTTTCTTGGAAGAGGCGCGCGGCGAGTACAAGAAAGGGGCGCAGACCGTCAAAATGCCGCCGTTCAAGGATCGATACGAGGACCAGTGGCGCGAGTTCGCCGCCGTGGTGAACGGCGAGATGGAGAACCCTTACACCTACGAGCACGATTATCTGGTCCACAAATGCCATCTGCAGGCGTGCGCGATGCCGATCGATGTGTGAGGGGATTCCGATAAGGTAAAGAAGGTAACAAGAGAGATTAGGATTACGATTATGAATGCCCCGATTTTTCCCATTCCTAATCTTAATCCAAATCCTAATCCGTTTGCCGTAACCGGCAAGGTACGCTAAGAAAAAACAGGGGAAGACGTGAACAGACGTGATTTCATAAAGGCGGCGGCGGGCTTCGGCGGGTTCTCGGTGTTGGGCGCGCGCGGACAAGGCGCGGACACGGCGGGGAAGCCGCTGCGCGTGGCGTTGATCGGCTGTGGCGACCGCGGCTGTCACGCGCTTCTGCCGAATATCGTAACGTCGGGGATGGCCGAGTTCGTGGCGTTCGTTGACCCGGACGGGCGCGCCGTCGCCCGCGCGCGCGGATGCTTAAAAAAATACCGGCCTGAAGCGAAAACGGAAGCTGTCGCCTCGTTCGCCGACTACCGCGATTTGTACAAGCAGATGGCAGGCGGCGTGGACGCGGTTTTCATCGCGACGCCCAACCACCAGCATGGCCTGCCTGCGATCCTCGCATTCCGCAACGGCATACACGCCTACGTCGAGAAACCCATGGCCTACACGGTCGAGGAGGGCCGGCGGATGCTGGCCGAAGCCCGCGCCCATAAGGTGATCACACAAAGTGGCCACCACGGCCATTCCAACGAAGGCGCGCGCCGGCTTTGCGAGTACGTCTGGGCGGGGGCCATCGGCCAGGTCACAGAAGTTTACTGCTGGACCGACCGGGTGAACGCGCGCGAGCAACCGCTCGCGCAAGATTCGGCCTGCCCGAAAGATCTGGACTGGGACACATGGATAGGGCCGGCGGCGTGGCGCGGCTTTAACCGCGGGCTTCATCCCGTTGGCTGGTATTCTTGGCGCGGCTTCGGCAGCGCGACCATCGGCAACATGGGCAACCACATCATCGATCCGGTCTTTTGGGCGTTGAAGCTCGGCAGTCCGGAGAGTGTTCAGCTTGCGGATTTCCGGCCGGGCGCAGAGGGGTCGTGGGGACTGCGTGACCACATCGTCTGGAAATTCCCGAAGCGTGGCGACCTCGCGCCTGTCGAGATGCACTGGTTTGACGGACTCAAAGGCGGTCTGCACTGGGATGACAGCACGTGGACGCCGGGCACGTACAAGTACATCGTCAAGAAAGAGCACCAGAACCTGCCGCCGAAAGTGGTGGAGATAGAAAAGAAGTATGGTGTCGACCTCGGCCGCTGCGCCGCGATTCTGATTGGCGAGAAAGGCGTTCTCTGTATCAGCGTGTTTGGCGAGAGCCTGCGGTTTGTGCCGGACAGCCTGCGTTCCGCAGTCCCCCCGCCACCCAAGACGATCCCGCGCATCCGAGGTTCGCATCAGGTGGATTTCATGCGCGCGTGCCGAGGCGGGCAGGCGGCCTGCGCGAACTTCGATTATTCACAGCCGCTCAACGAAATCGTGCTGCTCGGCGTTGCGGCCATCGAGGAGGGCTCGGGCAAACGGCTGGATTGGGACGGCAAGGCCGGGCGCTTCACCCAGGATGCCGCGGCGAACAAGTTTCTTGGCCGTCCGAACCGTGAGGGGTGGGGACTCGCATGAGTGAATGAACGTTCAACGCGCAACGTTCAACGCTCAACTGTCAAGTTATGAACTGAGGAGAAGAATGCAAAGACGGAATTTCATCAAAACAATGGCGGCCGGTATCGGAGGGCTGTCGGTGACGGGGACAAGGGCGCTGGGTGCGGCGGCGGCTGACAAGCCGCTGCGCGTGGCGTTGATCGGCTGTGGCGGCTATGGCACCTATGCCCATATTCCGGCGATCCTCGGACAGGGCACCACTGTCGACACGATTGAGGGCAAGAAAACGCATGTGCCCGTGACCGGCGGCGAGCGTCTCGTGGCGGTCGTGGATCCGGACAGCCGCCAGATCGCCAACGCGATGAAACGGGTCAAAGCCATCAACGCGGGGGCCGACACCGACGCGATCCGAAAGTACGCCGACTACCGCACGCTGTTCGCCGAAATGGGGGGAGAGTTGGACGCGGTGATCATCGCCACGCCCACGCACCACCATGCGCTGCCGGCGCTGATGGCCATGCGCAAAGGCATCCACGTGTATCTGGAGAAGCCGTTGGCACACACCCTGGCCGAGGTGCGTCTGCTCACCGAAGAGGCGCGCCGTTGCGGCGTGGCCACGCAGATGGGCAATTGGGGACAGTCCACCGAAGGTCCTAGGCTCTTGTGCGAATACCTTCAGGCCGGCGCGATCGGTCCGGTGCGCGAAGTGCATTGCTGGAGCGACCGGGTGGACGGGCTGCCGCCAGATACCCCGCGTCCTCCCGCGCTGCCGGTTCCGAAGGAGCTGGATTGGGATTTGTGGCTCGGCCCCGCGCCGCGCCGCGATTTTCACAACGGCCTGCTGAATTTTTATTGGAACGCGTGGCGTGACTTCGGCAACGCCACCATCGGCAACATGGGCTGCCACATCATCAACCACGCCTACTTCGCGCTGAAGCTGGCGAGCCCTGTGTCGGTCGAGTTGGAAGAAGTCTACGGCGGCAGTAACGAAAGCTGGCCGATCCGCAACCGCATCCGCTGGGAGTTTCCGGCGCGCGGCGAGTTGCCCCCGCTCAAACTCTACTGGTATGACGGCATCGCGCCCGGCGCACCGTACAACGAAAAGACCGTGGGCGGCGGCGGCCACCGGCGCATGTCGCGCGCGACGGCTTACGCGCCGCCGATCCGCACCGAGCTGGAAAAGAAGTACGACCGGGAGTTCAGCGGCGAAGGCTCGCTCTTTATCGGCGACAAGGGGGTCTTCACGATGGGCCGCCACGGTGACGGGTTCCGGATGGTTCCCGAAGCGGCGCACCGCGCCTTCCCGAAGCCGCCGCCCGTTCTGCCGCGCGTCAAGGGCACGCACCAGGAGGACTTCTTCCGCGCCTGCCGCGGCGGCGTGCCGGCCAGTTCGAACTTCAATCACGCGGGACCGCTCGCAGAACTGGTGCTGCTCGGCAATCTCGCGGAGCGGGCGGGTGTCGGCAATCGCGTCGAATGGGACGCGGCGGGGCTGCGCTGCACCAACAGGCCGGAACTCAACCGCTATGTGGCGAAGTCGTATCGAGAGGGATGGACCCTGTAGGGGGAAGTTAGGATTTAGGAGTTAGGATTTTGTAATCTGAACGCTTAACGCTGAACGTTCAATGCCCAACACTCAAGTTTGGGCCATAAGGAATAAGACAATGAAGAGACGGGAATTCATCAAAAACGCGGCGGCCGGGATCGGCGGGCTGTCGGTCCTGGGCGCGCGCGGTCAGGATGCGGCGGGTGCGAAAAAACAGCTGCGCGTCGCATTGATCGGCTGCGGGGGCCGGGGCTGCGGAGAACTGCTGCCCGAACTCTGCAAAGAGCGGGTCGTGGCGCTCGCGGACCCCGACCGACGCTGCATCGAGGCGTCCTTGGCCAAAATCAAAAAGACGGTCCCGTCGGCGGACACCGCCGCGATCCGGACCTTCGGCGACTACCGCAAGCTGTTCGACGCGATGGGCAAGGAGCTGGACGCCGTGGTGATCGCCACGCCCAACCACCAGCACGCGCCGCCCGCGCTGATGGCCATGCGGCGCGGCATCCACGCCTATGTCGAAAAGCCCCTCACGCACACGATCGCCGAGGCGCGGCTGCTCAGGGACGAGGCGAAGCGCACCGGCGTCGTCACGCAAATGGGACAGCACGGCCATTCGAACGAAGGCTGCCGCCGGCTGTGCGAGTACATCTGGGCCGGCGCCATAGGCCAGGTGCATGAGGTCCACTGCTGGACGTCGCGGTGCGACGGCCTGTACGACGGGCACCATTCGCCTGCGCTGCCGTTGCCGGAAGGCTTCGACTGGGATGCGTGGATCGGCCCCGGTCCTTTCCGCAACTACCATGCGGACCTGCACCCGCACGGCTGGCATCTCTGGCACGATTTCGGCAACGGTTCGGTCGGCAACATGGCCTGCCACCTCATCGACCCTTCCTACTGGGCGCTCAAACTCAAGACGCCGGAGGCGGTGGAGGTCGAGGACATGTACGGCGGCATCGACGGCGTCTGGCCGATCCGCACCCGCATCCGCTGGGATTTTCCCGCGCGAGAGGGCATGGACCCCGTCAAGATTTACTTCTACGACGGGCTTGCGGCAGGGCAGGAGTACAGCGAGAAGACGGTGGGCAAGCGGTGGCGAAACACCACGAAGCGCGAGTGGCAGAACCTGCCTCCGCTGCTGCTGGAGCTGGAGAAGAAATACGGCCGGGATTTCGGGCGTAACGGGTCTCTGCTCGTGGGCGATAAGGGCATCATGACGATCGGCGAGTTCGGCGACGGCTGCCGCATCGTGCCGGAGGAGGCGCACCGCGCCTTTCCGATTCCCGACAAGATCCTGCCGCGCGTCAAGGGGACGCATCAGGAGGACTTTTTCGACGCGTGCCGCAGCGGGACGCAGGCTTGCGCGAACTTCGAGTATTCGGTGCCTTTGGCGGAGATCGCCCTGCTCGGCAACATCGCGATGCTCGCCGGCCTCAAGCGCCGTGTCGAGTGGGATGGCTCCGCGATGCGCTGCACCAACCTGCCGGAACTGAACACGCATGTGAAAACAACGTATCGCGAGGGGTGGTCCCTTTGATGCTTGAACCGTACTGCTTGCGGCGGCCGCTTGGGCGAGCCGCCGAGACTATCCTCGTTCGCGCGAGCGCGGCCGCCGTGCTGCTGCTGGCGGCGGCCCTGCCTGCGCACGCGTTGGAAAAGTCACCGCTGTCGCTTGACGCGCGCACTGACTTCTATTCGGCCTATGTCTGGCGCGGCAAGGTGCTGGACCGGCATGCCGTGGCACAGCCCAGTGCGATCGCGACCTACGACGCGCAGGAATACGGTGCTTTTTCCGCAAAGTTCTGGGTGAACTGGGACTTGTCCCAGCGTTCCACCAAAGCCAAAGCGACGCGCACGGGCGGCGGAATCAACGTGTTCAATTTCACGCCTTCGTATGCCAGGGCGATCGGCCCCGTGGATGTCACCATCGGCAACATCTTTTACACGTTTCCGGGCAGCGGCTATCCGAAGCACAGCAACAGCACGTATGAACTTTTCACGACGGTGGCTTACAAAAACCCGGTCGTGACGCCCTC
The DNA here is from genome assembly GCA_017999015.1 of Kiritimatiellia bacterium. Classification (GTDB taxonomy): domain Bacteria; phylum Verrucomicrobiota; class Kiritimatiellia; order RFP12; family UBA1067; genus DUPH01. Next base: position 635 of record JAGOBZ010000170.1, on the reverse strand, counting down.
GCTCAGCGTCTATTACGACTACCGCGACGTGGGGGAAGGGTTTCTTGCCGACAATCCGCTCAAGGACCTCTACATCCGCGCCGCGCTGGATAAATCGGTGCCGCTTGGCGAACGGCTGCGCGCCGGAGGGTGTGCGTTGGTCGGCGCAGGCACCAGCCATTACAACGCAGTCCGCTACCGGTCGCCCGGTGAGGGGCTGGCCGATTATCAGGCGTCGGTCTTTCTGTCGTATGCCGTCACCGAGCACTTCTCAGCCGGCGCCACACTGGCCTATACCGGCCTGATCGGCGGGGCCTGGGGGCTCGACCGCAGCGCCTGCGCGCCGGACGAGATCGTGTGGGGCGGCATCAATCTGCGATTGCTCTTTTAGACTATATACGGGCATCAGGCACACGGGAGGGCAAGCGTCTGCTTGCCCTTGGACGAGCAGACGCTCGTCCCTCCCTGTGTGTGGGACCGACCGTTTAGTCCATATTCTTTTCGGCAGCGGATTCAACGGAGTTGAATCGCACCCCGACCGTCGTCGGTCGGTCGTTTTTCCTCCTCTTTTCAGTCAGAATCCGTTAACCTGCTGACTGTTATTTCGTGAAAGCCATGTATCTGTTTGCCCTCATTTTTTACGCCTGTGCCGCGCT
>JAGOBZ010000169.1 GCA_017999015.1 Kiritimatiellia bacterium | reverse complement strand
GGCGGTGGCCAAACGGCTGCACGACCGTGCAGTCATCAAGAAGGCCGGGCGGTTTTTCCGTCCGGCCTTCTCTTTTTTCGATCCGCTTCGCTATCCCTGAACAACCGCCGTTCGGCGTCGGCCTCAGCCCTGACCCGCCAACGGTTTGCACCGCCCATCCAGCACATCCAGCAGATGGCCGAGAATACGCCGCGGATAGGCCTGCGGGCTGGAAAAGGCCTCGTCCTCCGCCACGCGTGCTGAAAAGGCGCGGATGGCCGGCAGCAACGACCGCGCCGCCTCGCCCAGGCGGTCCAGCGCGTTGCAGGCCTGCAGCGAACACCATGGCGCGCTCAACTCCTCCATCGCGCGCTGCAAGACCGGCAGCGCGAGGTCGCACCGCCCCTGCCGCGCCAGCGCATCGGCCGCCGCCACGCGCACGTAGCCGGAAGCGTCGGCGCACAGCGCGGTCAGCGCCGGCGCGGCGGAGACCGCCTTGCGGCCGAGGATGCCGAGCCCGAGCGCGGCCCACCAGCGCACCGGCATCGCGGGGTCCCGCGCCGCCCGCACGAGCGCCGGCAGGTTATCCGCGTCTTGGGCAGAGGCGAGCAGCGCCGTATCCAGGGTCTGCGCCACCTGCCACGCGCCTGCGCGGCGCGACGCGTCAAAGCCCTGCTCCTCGCACCCTTCCGGCAGCAAACCGTTGTCGAACGTCGCGAGCATGTGGTCCCGCAACGCGCGCCGCATCTCGTCCAGACGGCCGGCCTGTTCCGCGCACCCCGCGAGATTCACGACGTTGTCGGGATCGTTCGCCAGATCGTACAGCTCTTCCGACGGCTTGCGGCCCCAGAACATCGCCGTGGCCGGCGTGAGCCGCCCCTCTTCGGCCAGGCGCGCCCACGACTGGTAGCCGCGCGCCCGGAACATATAGCTCAGCGGCTCCACATACGGGATCTCCGGACGGAAGTTGCGGATATAGAGCCAGCGCCCATCCGTCGCCGAGCGCACCATGTCGTACCGCTCATCCATGCGGTCCCGCGAACAGAAGGCCATGCGGCGCGGCGCTTCTGCCGCCGCCTTGCCGGCAAAGGGCACGCCTTGCAGGTAGGCCGGACGCGCCACGCCGGCGAGCGCCAGCACGGTGGCCGCGATGTCGACAAAGTGGACGGGCGACCCGACGCGCGCGCCGGGCGCGGCCGGCGCGAGATGGCGCCACTTGGGCGGGACGTACAGGATCAGCGGCACATGGGTGCCGCTGGCGTGCAGGAAGCGCTTGCTGCGCGGCGTGATGCCGCCGTTATCGCCGTAATAGATGATGATCGTGTCGTCCGCCACGCCGGCCTGCTTCAACGCCATCAGTTTCAGGCCGCACTGACGGTCCATCTCCGCGATGCAGTCATACTGGCGCGCGAGGTCGGCGCGCACTTCCGGCGTGTCGGGCTGGTAGGCCCGCACGCGCATGCTGGCCGGATCGGCGGGCGTCACCTGCGGTCGGCGCTTGTCGTTCGGGAACAGGCAGCTTTCGTGCGACATCTCGTGGTTGTACACGCTGAAAAACGGCGTGTCCGGCGAAGGCCGCTGCGTCCACTCGGCCTTGCGCCCGCAGGCGTCCCAGGCCTGCCGCAGGTCGATCGGCGCGTTGTAGTCGGTCTTCGCATTGTTGCTGGTATAGTAGCCGGCCTCGCGCAGGTAGGCAGGGAACCCCTTGAGCCACGGCGGGATGCGGCCGGAAGCGCGCATGTTATGGGCCGGCCCGCAGGTGGTCGGATAGAGTCCGGTGATCAGGGTGAAGCGCGACGGCGCGCAGACCGGCATGGCGAAACAGCGGTCGAAGACCACGCCCTTGGCGGCCAGCGCGTCGAGATGCGGCGTGCGCGCCTGCGCGTCGCCGTAGCACCCCAGGAACGGACCGTTATCCTCGCTGACCAGGCACAGGATATTGGGCCGCCGCGCCGCGCCGGTTGCGGCCGCGCGCCCCAGCAGCGGAGCGGCGGCGACGCCGCCCGCACACTGCCGCACAAACGATCTGCGTGAAACAGATTTCATGGCGCCTCCTTGTCATACCCGTTCAGAATCACATCCTGCCCGCGCCGCGCACAGCTCGGGGGCCAGGCACGCGTCGGGCCGGAAGGCCTGCCACACGTGCGGACTGCCAGCCGGAATCTGCAGGCGGATCGCCGCGTAGTCGCTCCCGGACAGCAGGGGGTCCACGCGCGTGGTGCGGAACTGGTGCGCCACGCCTGCGCCGGCGATCAGCGCGACGCTGGCGCGCAGCGCCGCGATGTCACAGGCGGGCGTGCCGGTCAGCGACGCGTAACGCGTCCACGGCGCTTTGACATCCATCGCGACATAATCGAGCAGACGTTCGGCGAACAAGGCGCGCAGCACCGCCGGGCGCGAGCCGTTGGTGTCGAGCTTGATGCGCAGGCCGAGCGCGTGGAGGCGGCGCAGAAACGCCGGCAACCCGGCGTGCAGGGTCGGTTCGCCGCCGGTCACCACCACGCCGTCGACGCGCGTGCGGCGCGAAGCGAGCGCGTCGATCACCGTCTCCGCATCGCACGCGGCGGTGCCGCCGTGCGGCTCGGCCGGCACGAGGTGCGGGTTGTGGCACCAGGGGCAACGGAAGTTGCAGCCCTGGGTGAAGAGCACCGAGGCGACGCGCCCCGGGTAGTCGCAGAGGCTGAGCGGAACAAAGCCGGCGAGTGTCATGGGACGGCGGCCTGCGCCACCCGGTAGGTTTTGCGCTGGCGGAACTCGTTCTGCTTGCCTTCGTTCCACTGCTGGATGGGCCGGATGTACCCCACCACGCGCGAATAGACTTCAGTGCGCCGTTTGCATCGCGGGCAGGCGTGCACCTCGCCGGCCAGGTAGCCGTGCTCCTCGCAGATGCTGAAGGTCGGCGTCAGCGTGAAATACGGCAGCCGGTAGTTCTGGCAGACCATGCGCACGAACCCCTTGACGGCCTGCGGGTCGCTGACCGCCTCGCCGACAAAGGCATGCACCACGGTGCCGCCGGTGTACTTGGTCTGGATCTCGTCCTGCAGGTCAAGGACATGCAGGATGTCGTCGCTGTAGTTGACGGGGAGCTGGGTGGAGTTGGAGTAGAAGGGCTCGCCCTCGCCGCCGGCCGTGAGGATCGCGGGGTAGAGCTTCCTGTCGAGCCGGGCGAGGCGGTAAGTCGTGCCCTCGGCAGGCGTCGCCTCCAGATTGTAGAAGTTGCCGGTCTGCTCCTGATAGTCGGCCAGGCGCGCGCGCATGAAATCCATCACGGTCAAGGCAAAGGCGCGGCCGCGCTCACTGCCGATGTCCTCGCCGAAGAGGTTGAGGCACGCCTCGTTGAGGCCGACCAGCCCGATGGTCGAAAAGTGGTTTTGCCAGTAGCAGCCGAAGCGTTCGAACACTTGGCGCAGATAAAATTTGGTGTAGGGATAAAGGTCCTGCTCGGTGAACTTTTCCAGAACCTTGCGTTTGATCTCGAGGCTGTTGCGGGCCATCGCCATCAGGCGGTCGAGCCGCTCGAGGAAATCCTGCTCGGTCTGCGCGAGGTAGCCGAGCCGCGGCATGTTGATCGTGACCACGCCGATCGAGCCGGTCTGAGGGTTGGCGCCGAACAGGCCGCCGCCGCGCCGGTTCAGCTCGCGCGTGTCGAGGCGCAGGCGGCAGCACATCGAGCGGGCGTCGTCCGGACTCATGTCGGAGTTGACGAAATTCGCGAAGTACGGGATGCCGTACTTGGCCGTGACCTCCCAAAGCTTCTCCAAGCCGGGGCGCTCCCAGTCGAAGTCCTTGGAGACGTTGTAGGTCGGGATCGGGAAGGTGAAGACGCGTCCCTTGGCGTCGCCCTCGGTCATGACCTCCAGAAACGCGGTGTTGATCATGTCCATCTCGGGCTGGAACTCGGCATAGGTCTCCGGCATGCTGCGGCCGCCGATGACCACCTGCTCTTTCGCGAGCGTCGACGGCGCGATCAGGTCCATCGTGACGTTGGTGAAGGGCGTCTGGAAGCCGACGCGCGTCGGCACGTTGACGTTGAAGATAAACTCCTGCAGCGCCTGCTTGACCTCTTTGGGACCGAGGCGGTCATAGCGCACGAAGGGGGCCAGCAGCGTGTCGAAACTGGAGAAGGCCTGGGCGCCGGCGGCCTCGCCCTGGAGCGTGTAGAAAAAGTTTACGATCTGGCCGAGCGCGGTACGGAAGTGCTTGGCCGGAAGGCTCTCGGCCTTACCGGCGACGCCTTTGAAGCCGCTGCGCAGAAGATCCTGCAAGTCCCAGCCCACGCAGTAGACGCTGAGCAGGCCCAGGTCGTGCAGATGCATCGCACCGTTGTCGTGCGCCTCGCGGATCTCGGCGGGATAGATCTTGTTGAGCCAGTAGACCTTGCTCACCTCGCTCGAGATGTAGTTGTTGAGCCCCTGCAGCGAGTAGGCCATGTTGGAATTCTCGCGCACGCGCCAGTCCGCCCGGCCGAGATAGCTGTCGATCAGGTCGACGTCGGCCTTACGCACCATCTCGCGGATGCGGGCGTGCTGCTCGCGGTAGATGATGTACGCCTTGGCGGTGCGGCGGTAAGGCGAGGCCAGCAGCACCTCCTCCACGATGTCCTGCACGCTCTCGACCGAGAGACTCAGGGTGTCCTGCAGCGAATGGATCAGCGTCATCACTTTCAGCGCCAGGCGCCGCGCCTCTTCCGCCGCGAACTCGCCGGTGGCCTCGCCCGCCTTCTGAATGGCCGCGATGATCTTTTGGGGCTCAAACGTCTCGACCCGCCCGTCCCGCTTCTGAATGCGAAGGATCCAATCCTGCTGCACCAATTCATTCATGCCTGAAAACTCCAAACTCGATTGACAACAACATGTTCTTCGCAAGAACGGCCCGTACCCAGACATTCCCGTTAAAGAATGGTTGTTACTATATGTAGATTTCACGCTTCATGCAACCACAAAATGTTGCGTTTTCATTTTTTTCATTCCCGCAGAAACCGGAACGTGATATTCTGAGAAGAAACTTGATGGAGACACTCTCCTGAACCTCTCATGCGGAGAACGACATGGCCCTTTACGAGTATGCGCACGATCTGGACACGCCGGTCCACCCGGTCAGCGCGCCTGACTACATGCCCCTGGAGCAGATGCAGGCTCTGCAACTCCACCGCCTGCAAGGTCTGGTGCGGCGCGTGTATGACAACGTCCCGCTGACGCGCGCGCGCATGGACGAGCGCGGCGTCAGGCCCGAGCACATCCGGACGCTGAAGGATATCGCGCGGCTGCCCTTCATGATGAAAACCGATCTGCGCGACGAATATCCTTTCGGCCTTTTCGCCAGCCCGATGAATGACATCGTGCGCTTCCACTGTTCGAGCGGCACGACCGGCAAACCGATCGTCATCGGCAACACGCAGAACGACATCCTGGTCTGGCAGAACGGCTGCATGCGCGCGCTGGCGATGTGCGGGGTCCGCAGCTCCGACGTGATGCAGGTCGCCTACGGCTACGGGCTTTTCACCGGCGGGCTGGGCCTGCACTACGGCGGCGAGGGACTCGGCTGTGCCGTGCTGCCGATCTCCGGCGGCAACACCGACCGCCAGCTCATGCTGATGAAGGACATGGGGGTGACGGTCATTGCCTGCACGCCCAGCTACTTCCTGCATCTGATCGACGAAGGCATGAAGAAGGGCATCGACTTCAAGGCCGACATGAAGCTCAAGCACGGCATTTTCGGCGCCGAACCCTGGACCGAGGAGATGCGCGCCAAGATCGAAAGCCTGACCGGCATCACCGCGCACGACATCTACGGGCTGACCGAGATCTCCGGTCCGGGCGTAGCCAACGACTGCCCCCATCGCCGCGGCCTGCATGTCTTTGAGGACCACTTCTACCCCGAGATCGTCGACCCCGAAACGCTGGAGCCGCTGCCGGACGGCGAACAGGGCGAGCTGGTCTTCACGACCCTGTCGCGCACCGGCACGCCGATGCTGCGCTACCGCACGCGCGACCTCTCGCGCATCCTGACCGGCCCCTGCCCGTGCGGCCGCACCATCCGCGCCATCGAGCGCATCAGCGCCCGCAGCGACGACATGCTGATCATCCGCGGCGTCAACGTCTTCCCGTCGCAGATCGAGGCCGGCCTGATGGCCATCGACGCGGTCCTGCCGCACTACCTCATCGTGGTCGACAAGATCGGCGACCTCGACACCCTCGAGATCAAGGTCGAGGTCACGCCGGAAACCTTCAGCGACGACATCAAATCGCTGGAGAAGCTGCGCGCGCGCATCGGCCACGCCGTCCAGCGCATCATCAATATCAGCGCCACCATCACGCTGGTCGAACCGCACACGCTGCCGCGCAGCGAGGGCAAGCTCCGCCGCGTGACCGACCTGCGCAAGAAGGCGTAAGCCAGAAGAAAGGGCTCCGACCATGAAAATCAACCAGCTCTCACTTTTTCTCGAAAACAAGCCGGGCCATCTGAACGCCATCTGCCGGACATTGGCCGCGGCTCAGATCAACATCGTCACCCTCTCGCTGGCCGATACCCAGCAGTTCGGCATCGTGCGCCTGATCGTCGAAGAGTGGCAGAAAGCCAAAGCGGTGCTTGAACAGGCCGGTTATGTCGTAAACGTGCGCGAAGTGGTGGCCGCCGCCGTGCCGGACAAACCCGGCGGCATGGCCGAAATCCTCGATGTGGTCGGCCAGGCCGGCGTCAACATCGAGTACATGTACGCCTTTGCTTTCCGCCACGGCGCCGAGGCGGTGCTGGTCTTCCGCTTCGACAACCCGGACCGTGCCATCGAGGCCCTCAAGACGGCCGGCCATGACGTGCTGGATGCCGTCACCCTCTTTACCGAAGCGAAATGACGCACGCCCCGCCCCTGCGGCAATAAATCGTTGCCGTATCCGTTCTACCCGACACAACGCCGGTTCGGCGTAAACAGAAAAGGAGAGCTCAGATGAATCGACTGTGTATGACCTCGTTGCTGGCCCTGCTGGCGGCCGGCGCTTCCGCCCAGGCGAATGCCCCTG
>JAGOBZ010000168.1 GCA_017999015.1 Kiritimatiellia bacterium | reverse complement strand
TCGTTTTGAAGCGGGTAAAACCGCTGGATCAGGAAAATGGCATAGCGCGAAAAACGGAACTCGCCAATGACGGTCTGACGTTTTGAGACGGGATCGACATCCACCGCCGCGCAGTTGCGCAGGCGGATGTTCTTGGCCAGTGACGGGAAATCCAGTTGTTCCGCCAGGATCAAGGTGTAGGCAGGCTCAAGATTCTTGGACGAATGGGCGTCGGTGACGCCGATGCCGGCAACCGTCTTGCCCTGCGCGCGCAACTCGTGGTAGTGAAGGATGCCGAGGTCGCTGCTGTCGCCGTTGAGGATTTCCATCGCGTCGAACTTTGCCGTGTTCAGCAGATAATCGGAGACGATGGCAGGAATATACTGACGGTGGGCCGGCCGCCAGTACGGGTGGCAGAACACGGCGATGCCGCCGCAGGCACGGATTCTGTCCCAGACGGCGTACGAGGCGGCGATCGAACGCTTGAAGCGCTCGGGAAGCGTATCCGGCAACTTGGCCTGCTCCGCCGCGACCGCCTGATTGTACTCGGCGCTCGATGTCATGAACCAATCCGTGATGCTCGACGACGCGCCCAGCGACAGGATATGCACCTCGTTACCGGGGCTGTGCACCTCTTCGCCGGGGAACGTCTTCATATCCGTCGGGAGCTTAGAAAACGCCGCGATGGCATCGAGCGAACCGGCATAGGCGCGGTGGTCGGTTTCGATGGCGAAATCATGTCCGAGCTTGCGGCAGGTGGCGACCATCAGGGCCGGCGATTCGTTCTTGTTGCCGTCCGAGAACTTGCTGTGCATGTGCACATTGCCCCGGTAGGGCCGCAGCGCGAAGTAGTCCGGACGCAGGGAGTACAGCCGGGCCACGCCCAGAACGTTAGGCTTTTTAGGATCGGAACTTTTCTGAATGACCCGGATGGTGTGTTCAGTCTCGCCGCGGAAGCGGACGGTCACCGTCAGCGTGTTGTCGCGAATGGCGCATGGCACCGGCTGGAAGCGTCCGTAGCCGAGCGGCGCGCCGGCGGCATCTAGGCCGTCCGCGCAGACATATTCCGCCTGCACGTCATCCGGCTTGGCGAGCAGCGGCTCGTTTTCAAACGTCAACGTCACGGCGGCCTCGCTGTCGGCGCGCACCATTAAGGGGACCGTGTCGGCCAGCCGGGCGTTGGCCGGTGAAAACGGCGCGAGAGAGAGACTCGCGGCAACTGCCGCAATCATTAACTGTTTCATGACGAATCCTTTGTAATTGATTTTTGTGTGAGGCTTCGCAATGGGAGTTGCCCTGACAACACTCATGCAGGCAAGAATAAACACCTTGCCGGTGCACGGCAAGTGTTTATCGTCGTGCGGATAAGGCTAACGGATAAGCCAGCCGCGCGGCTGTGCAGCAGATAATCGAGAGGGTGGCTTTCCTCCGACTCTCGACGCTTAACTTCCGAGTTGCGGGCGTGGATTACGCCCCCCTGTGCGCGGGGGAACAGTCGCGAGTACGTACTTGGCTACGGTAGATGGTCCAGCCGTTGCCAAGCCAGTAGGCTACGCCGCACACCCACATGCTGGGCAACAGCAGGCGGTGGTTGCCGGTGATCTCGCTGACCATGATGATCGCCGCGATCGGCACACGTACGGAGGCGGCCAGAAAGCCGGCCATGCCGACCAGCGCAAAAGCGCCCGGATTGAGTTCGAGGCCGGGGAAGAGGCGCGTGAGCGCCACGCCGGTGGCCGCCCCGAGCGCCGCGCCCGAAACGAGCGCCGGACCGAACACGCCGCCGCTTCCGCCGCTGGCGACCGTGAACGCGGTGGCAAAGATTTTACCGAAAAAGATTAGAAACAGCATCGCGAGCGAGAGCCCGCCGAACCGCTCTGCAAGCGGGCTGTTGACCGTGAGCGCCTGCTGGATGATGCCGTAGCCGGAGCCCAGGATCTGTGGCATGAAACAGCCGATCAGGCCGGTCAGCAGGCCGCCGATCCCGGGTTTGACCCACGCCGGTACCCGCCAGGCGCGGCTGGCCGCTTCGACCTGGCGGAAGACCAGGATATAGAATTTCGCGCCGTAGGCAACCACCAGCGCGAGAAAGAGATACGGCAGCAGTTTGAGCGGGTCCTCGAAGGTGTATTCCGGCATGATGAAGAGCGGCTGCCAGCCGAAAAAAAGCGCGAAGACCGTATAGGCGACGGTCGACGCCACCAGCGAGGGCATCAGGATTTCGTACTCGATGTCGAGGCCGCTGTAAAAAATCTCCGCCGCGAAAATCGCGCCCGCCAGCGGTGCTCGGAAGAGCGCACCCACGCCTGCGGCCAGACCGGCCGCCATCAGAATGCGGCGCTCGGCGGCATCGAGCTTGAGCAGGCCGGCCAAGGCCGAGCCGCAGCCCGCGCCGATCTGGGTGACCGGCCCCTCGCAGCCGGCGGAACCGCCCGAGCCGATCACCAGCGCTGAGGCGACCGCCTTGATTGGAATCACGGCGAAAGGAATGCGCCCTTCTTCACGGTGGTAGGCGTGGATCGCGGCGTCGGTACCGTGCCCGCCGGCGGTCGGCGCGAAAAACTTGACCAGCAATGCGCCAGCCACTGCACCCAAGGCGGGCAGCACCAGCAGGACCCAGCGCAGCCGCTCGGCGTGATGACTGATCGGGAAAAGCGCGGTCTCACCCGCCGCGAGCGGCGGCGCGTAGTGCGCCAATCCTTCCATCAGGTAGTGACGGGCGCTCTCCAGCAGCCAATAGAACCCTGAAGCCGCCAGGCCGGCCACGAGGCCGGTCAGGGCGCAAAGCAACAGCGCGCGGCCGGTCTTGATCGAGAGTCCTTCGCCGGCCATCCAAAAGCGCCACCATTGAATGGATATTTTCCGATACATCATTCAAGACTGGAAACAGGAGCATCCCGTGCGTTGCAAGAACATCATGGCACTTGCCAAAAAATTGAACGTTGAGCGTTGAACGTTGCGGGTTGTTCAATCGTACAGCTCGCCGGGAAAGTCCTCTTCCCCGTCGGCGTCCTCAACCTTGGCCGTGGCCGTTTTTTTCGCAGCGCCGCGCGTTCCGGGTTCGGGACGAGCGCGTGCGCGGTAGAGGATTTCGACCGGTGCGCCTTCGAGCCCGAAACGCTCGCGCAGCGCGCGCGTCATAAAATCGGTGTAGGGCTTGGTCGCGACCTTGGGATCGTTCACGAACATGCGGATCGTGATGGGGGCCACGCCGAGCTGCACCGCGTAGTAGACGCGCAGGCGCTTGCCGCCGCGCGAAGGGGCGACCACCCGGCGCGTCGCTTCGGCCAGCGTGCGGTTCAGCATGCCGGTCGGCAGCTTGACCCGCGTCTGAGCGGCCACGGCGTCGATGACCTCGATGCTGCGGCGCACGTTGTAGCCGGTCTTGGCCGAGATGAACACCAGCGGTACGTAATTCATGAACGGCATGATCTGGCGCAGCACCGGCTCGGTCTTGGTCTGCGTCATGCCCTTCTCCTCGGCAAGATCCCACTTGTTCATCAGCAGCACGCAGCCCTTCTTGTTTTTCTGGATCAAGGCCGCGATGTGTTTGTCCTGCACGGTGGGGCCCAGCTCCGGGTCCAGCACCAGCACCACGACGTCGGCGTCTTTGACGCTCTCCTCGGCGCGGAACAGGCTGAAGCGCTCCACCGCGTTGTCGACACTGTGTCTGTTGCGCATGCCGGCTGTGTCCACCAAGGTGTAATGACGCGCTTGTTCGCCGCTGCCGATCGTGAAGGGGACGTCGATCGAATCGCGCGTGGTGCCGGCGATTTCGGAGACGATCACACGCTCCGCACGCAACAGGCGGTTGATATACGACGATTTTCCGGCGTTGGGGCGCCCGACGATCGCGACGCGCAGCGGTTTGACGGCCGTCTCGTTCGCAGCTTCCGGCAGGTGGGGCAGCACCGCCTCCATCAGATCGCCCATACCGCGGTTGTGCTGGGCCGCCACAGGGAAGAACGCAAAACCGAGGCGGGCAAACTCTTCGGCCCCGGTTTCGTGCTGCGGCTGGTCGCACTTGTTGACCGCAACCACACACGGTACGCCGCTCTTGCGAATGATCCTGGCGACCTCCTCGTCCAGCGGATGCACGCCCTGCTGCACGTCCACAACCAGGATCGCCACGGCAGCATCGCCGAGCGCCGCGTCCACTTGAGCGCGGATGCCGGATTCGATGGTGTTCTTGCGTCCCTCGGCATCAAGCATCACCACGCCGCCGGTGTCCACCAGTTGGAAACGCTGATCCTCCCAATCCACTTCGCGCACCAACCGGTCGCGGGTTACGCCGCTCTCATCGTGCACGATCGCGATCCGGCGGGCCGCAATGCGGTTGAACACCGCTGATTTGCCGACGTTGGGGCGTCCGACAATCGCGACCACCCGGTCTTTCGCTTTCTGTTGGGGAATCATGCGTACTGATTATACAGAGTCCGCACCGCTCAAACAAGAGCGCTCTTGTTTCGTGCGGAACACCTTTTTTACTTTTTTACTTTTGGGTTGCGTTTTCTGCGGAGACCATGAAAAATGCCAGTCTTTACATGGCAATAAGGAAACACCTTGTATGGAATTGTCTCTGCTGATGCGCGAGTTTGAGGTGTCGGGCCGGCTGGTCACCATCAATCCGACAGGCAACGGAAACGTCAACGACACCTTTCTGGGCATCTTCCGCAATACCTTCGCGGAGGAACAGGTGATTCTGCAGCGGGTTAACCGCCACGTTTTTCCGCAGCCCGAGGCGATCATGCGCAACCTGCACCGCCTGACGGCGCATGTGCATGCCAAGCTGGAGGCCGAGGCCGACCAGGCGGACCGCGTGTGGCAGATGCCGCGCATTGTCAGGACGCGCGCCGGCAACGATTATTTTCTGGATGAGAACGGCGACACCTGGCGCGTGATCACCAAGATCGCGTCGGCCACGGCCTTCGACGAGGCGCAAAATGCCGAACATGCGGCGGAGTGCGGCGCGGTGCTGGGGCACTTCCACTGGCTGGTCTCTGATCTGGACCCTGCGGGTATGATCGATCCGCTGCCGGGTTTTCACATCACGCCCGGCTACATGGCGAAATACGACGACACGCTGCAGCGCGTGCCGCAGGCTAAAGAGCGGCTCAACGCGTCGATGGAGGCGCGCCGCATGGCGATGTTCATCGAAGAGCGGCGCGGGTTCGCCGCCACGCTGCAGAACGCGATGCAGAAGGGCGAACTGGCGTTGCGGCTGATGCACGGCGACCCCAAGGTCAACAACATCATGATCGATGATTTCACCGGCAAGGGCACGGCGATGATCGATCTCGACACCGTGAGCCCGGGCCTGATCCATTACGACTTCGGCGATGCGCTGCGCTCGATCTGCAATCCCGCCGGGGAGGAGGAGCAGAATCTCAGCAAGGTGGTGTTCGACCTCGACCTCTGCTCCGCGTTCTGCAAGGGCTATATGGCCCACGCCCGCGCGTTTCTGACCGCAGCGGACCGCCACTACCTGTACGACGCGATCCGGTTGATCACGTTTGAGCTGGGATTGCGTTTCTTTCAGGATTATCTGGCCGGCAGCGTCTATTTCAAGATCCGCCAGCCTGAACAGAATCTCAACCGCGCTCGCGTGCAGTTCCGCCTGTGCGAATCCATCGAGGCGCGTGAGCGCCCGATCCGCGAATTGCTCGCCGCGCTGTGAGGGTTAGCCCCCAACGCGAAGTCGCAAGGACGCAATGGGGCGTCAATTGAGCAGCAGGCGCGTGCCAGCGGTGTAGCGCGAGCGTGGGTCGAGGGGGTCGGTGCCGCGCTCGCACTCCTCCCGGTTGGGCGAGCCGTCCCCGTCTGGATCGGCGAGCGGGTCGGTGCCGGTCTCCTGCAGGAACCAGCGGCGTTCCCACGCGTTCGGCAGGCCGTTGCCGTCGTAATCATCGGGGTCGATGTCTGAACGCGCGATGTCCACGCGCACGGCGTCGGCGGTGACGTAGGCGTCTGTCCCGCCCGTGCCGATCGCGATGCGCAGGCCGTCGACACCGGCGGGGAAGACGCCGATCGGGCGCCATTGCGCCTGCTGCTCTTTCAGGTTGATGCGCGCGGTCGGCGGCACGGACGGATCCACCCACGTGACGTCGAGACGGGCCTCGGCGAAGCGATAGAGCTTGCGGCTGGTGTAGCCGGTTTCCAGGCTGGGCGTGCGAACCACCCCGCGCAAAATTTTGTCGGGCGCGCTCTGGGACAGCAGCGCCTGAACGCGCGCGAGCAGGTCGGGGGTCGAGGGGAAGACCAAGCGCTGGCCATTGGTCACATCCCCAAAATACGGCGGATCGGCGATGGCGGTGAGCACGTTGGTCGCGAAGGTGCCGCCGGGCGTTGTCCAAGGCGTGCCGGCCTCGCGGCTGTTCCACGTGACCGCGCCGGGCGAGAAGGGTTCGTCAAGGTTATGGACGGTGATGCCGGCAACACCGGCCGTCTCATTGACTGACGCGGCGTCGGGATAGCGGATGGTCAGCGAGAGTGTCACGTCGTCGACCAAGGCGTGCGCAGGGAGATCCGCAAGATCGAAGCCCAGAAAACCGCGGAAGAATTTGCCGCTGCCGGCGCGGCCGACCAGCATCTCCTCGTTGCCGCACCAGGTGTCGGGCGTGTCGGAGCGCGCATAGGCGTTGACGGCAAGGGCTGCGACGCGCGCGCGTTGGGTGAAGACCCAGACCGGAGCGTTGGTGGCGCGGGTACCGCCGACCGAGTGCCAGGTCGAGACAGTGTAGTCGCCACTGAGCGGTGTGGCAGGGCAGAAGAGCACGTATTTGCCGCCTTTGCCGGTGTTGCCGTCGTGAAAGTAATTACTTAACCACTTGCCGCCATCGGAGGTGCTGACGGTCCATTCGCCGACGATGCGGATGCGTGCGGTGTCAAGATTGTCGACGATGGCGGAGGCGGTGGTGTAGGGGTTTGCCGGCCACGACGGCGTGGCGAGCGCGTCCGCATCAAGGCGCACGCGCAGCGCTGCGAACACATCCGGATCGCGGTAGATGTCGGCCGGCTCAAATCCCTGCTG
>JAGOBZ010000167.1 GCA_017999015.1 Kiritimatiellia bacterium | reverse complement strand
GCGGCCAGCAGTCCACCGAATGGCCGCAGCGCGTAGACTGGAAGACGATCGACCCGTCCGGCAGCCAGCACGGCTCGATGTCGCTGCACGGCATGTCGAAATCCGCCGTCTGCCCCTTCACGTCTTCCTTTTTCACTACACCGTTGAACGTGAGCTGCCGCAGCGCGCGCGTCTCCAGGTCCAAGGTCCAGAGGTGGTAGTCGTCCTTCTCGAGGCTGCGCCGCTTGGCGAACACGAGCGTCTTTGCGTCGAACGAAAGGTCCGGATCGCGGATCATCCCGTCGGGCTCTTCCAGCAGCACCTCCTGCGAAACGGAGCCGCCTGCAGAGATCGTCGCCAGGATCAGTTGCGAGGTGCCGAACCGGTAGTCCGGCACGCCGCGCCACTCTTGGTACGACGCATCCGAAAGGTCGTCCGTGGCGTGCATGATGGAGTTGCCCATCACGATATGCTTGATGTAGACGAACTGCGTGAAGTCTTTGCGGAACGCCGCAAGAAACGCCCTCCGTTTATCCTCGCGTGCGCCGCGCCATAACGGGTCGCGGCCGTTGTCGGTCGCGCGCATGACGGTTGAGATGTCCTCGCCCATCGGATCGGGCCGGGTGGTGTCGGGCTCCACGTTCGCGCAGTGCGAGATGTTGGAGACGGCGCAGCTCTGGTACATCCAGTCGCGGACGAGCCAGGCATCGGGATACGCCACCGTGCCGTCCTGGTTCGGCATCGGCAGGTCCGTCGGCAGGTCCGCGCCGAAGAAAGAGACCTCGGCGATCTGTACGGTGGGGGGCTTCCCGGAGAACAGGGGATAGGGGGGCGTGTCGAAAAGTTTCGGCAGCAGCGGAGTGGCCGCGTGCGTGTAGCCCGAGTAATAGTTCGACTTGAAGTCGTAGGTGTCCTCGATCACCATCCTGACCTTGCGGCAGGTGACCGGCTTCCACGTGGCGACATTCTCCTTGTAGGTGTGCGACGGACGGAACGCCACGTGTTCAGCCAGCGGCGTGGTTAAGGCACCCGCTCCCTCGAAGCGCGGCACGGCGTAGAACGAGGCGGTCTTCACGCCGCAGTTGACCCACGAACGGCCGGCCATGAGGCGGACGCCGCCGATGTCGCGTTCTTCCCCGATATCGAATTCGACGGTGATCGGCTTCTTTTGCCAGCGCCATGCGCAGGTGGGGTTGATGGCGCCGTCAGCCAGACGTTCGACGCCCTGTCCCGGCAGCGTCTCGCCGTCCGACGTGGGCATGGCGGTTTGTGCCGGCAGCGTTCCCGGCGGCACGGCCGCAAACGCATGCGAGGCCGCGAGGCAGTCGGTGCCCTTCGCGTCGAGCGGCACGGGCTTCCCGCCTTTCGCCTTCACGTCGGACGCGGCCTTCCTGATCAGGGCCTCGGCCTTCACGCCCACGGCGGCGTCCGCCGCCTCGTCGCGGGCGGCAACGCTGGCCATCAGCGCGGACAGCACGTCCTGGGCGGCAAGCGCCGCGCAGGCGGAGAACACGACAACCGAAATCAGAATAGGGTTCATCGTACTTGTTCCTAGTAATATCACCTTTGTAGCCGAGATTGCATGATTTTCACGCTGTACTGCTTTATTCTAATCCCGTTAATCCTGTAATCTTGGCTAGGGAAAACCAATCAAGAGGAAAGCCCGCCGCACGATCATGCCGCGAATGGTCGAGAGGGTAACTTTCAACGCCAACGTTCAACTCCCGACTCTCAAGTTATGTCACGGCAAACGGACCGGCTTGGCGGTGTGGCGGGCCAGCTCGGCGACAATCCGCGGACCGTATTCGGGCGGCGGTTGCGGCGCCTCGTAAACCTTCAGCCCCAGGCGGTGCGCCTTGTCGATGCCGTAGGGGATATACGGTGCCACGTGCACCTCGGTGACGGCTGACAGCGAATCCGCCAGCCGCCCGATGGCTTCTATTTCCTTCGCCCCGTCGTTGATGCCGGGAATCATCGGGCAGCGCAGCACGATCGAGCGTTTCCTCGCAGGCTCCGCGGAGATCGCGTCGTTGACGCGGCGCAGATTCGCCAGAATCGGCGCGAGTTGCCACTTGGTGTAAGCGAAGTGCTTCTCGGCGTCCAGCTCCTTCACGTCCCAGAGCCACAGATCCACAAGCGGCAGCAAGGGAGCAAAGACCCTTTCTGCCGCGGCCCCGCTCGTCTCCACTGCCGTGTGGAGCCCCGCTGCCTTGGCCTTGCCGAGGAGTTCCGCGAGAAACGCGGGCCGGGCCAGCGGTTCGCCGCCGGACACAGTGAGGCCGCCGCCGGACGCATCGTAGAAGTCCTTGTCTTTGAGCACTTCGGCGAGCACGCCGTCCGGCGTCATCTCTTGCCCGATGACCTCGCCGTCCGGATAGCGCTCCACCTCAAAGCTCCAGCTTTCGGGGCTATGGCACCACATGCACCGCAGCGGACAGCCCTTGAGAAAGACGACGGTGCGGATGCCGGGACCGTCGTGCGTGGCGAATTTTTCGATGCCGAAAACGATGGCTTGTTCCATCCGATGTCCCTCATTTCAGCCGGTGGCGGGCGATGACCTCGTCTTGCCAGCGTTTCGAGAGCGCCACGAAGCGCGCGGAAAACCCGCACACCTTCACGATCAGATGCTGGTGGCGCTCGGGATGCTGCTGCGCATCGATGAGTTGCTCCACCGAGTTGCAGTTGGGTTGCAGGAGGTGCCCGCACTTCTTCGCGTAGACGCGGAACACGGCGGCGAATGTCTCCGGGCTCATGGCGGTCTTATCAAACGTGAGGTTGGCGTTGGAGGCGAACAGGCACTCGTGCGGCAGCGCGCCGATGGCGTTGAGCACCGTGGTCACGCCCTCCTTGCAGCGGTATTCGCTCGGAGAAAAGCCCTGCGCGAGACGGTCGCCGTCCCTGCGCCCGTCGGGCGTCGCCCGGGTGGCGTTGCCCCAGTACATGAACTCGCGGTAGGTGTAGACGGCCAGCCGGTAGGCGTCGCCCTGGTCGTTGGCGAATCCCTCGATGTCATCATGGATCCGCCGCATCCACCAGGCCATCTCGCCGCACGTCTGTTCTGTGCCGTCGCCCCAGTACGGTCCGGCGAGCGCCGCCTTGCGGAGCGCTTCGCCGCGCGGGCCGGACCAGTTGCCCCGCACCGCCGCGAGCAGCTCAGGCAGCGTGCAGGTTTTCGTGTCGAAGCAGAGGTGCTTGATCGCGAGGAGCGAATCGACCACGTTCCCGATGAAGCCGAGAGTGACCACGCGCGGCCGCGCGGGGATGCCGCCCTCGGTGGTGTCGCGGCGGCTCTCGATGCCGCCCCGCAGACACATCGTGTAGGCCGGATGCGGGAAGACTTTGGCGTTCTGCGCGCCGTAGCGCGTATACTCGCTCATCACGTCGCGGAAGAAGCGGATGAAGTTGCGGTACGCGATGTTGCGCGCCTCTTCGAAACTCGTTGCGCCGTCGAGGGGGTCGATGCGGATCCTGACCTCCCGCTCGACCTTCGGATCACGGTGGATCGCCAGCTCGAAGGTGCGCATGACCGAGACGTAGTTCGCGCCGTCCACATCCATGACGGAGTCGATGTAGCCGTTCCAGCAGCCGACGCCGGTGTACTCGCGGGCGTCTTCCACGGGAAAGCCCTGCCTGACATACTGGGGGATGTAGCGGTCGTCGTTCAGGAGCGCGAAGACAGCGTGGCCCTGCATAAGCATGCCGCCGATCTTGGCCAGATACGCCTGCGGAGCGTCCGAGGCGATACGGCAGTGGAGCTTCGGGAAGACGCAGTCCGTGCCGATGTGCGCGTCCAGGAAGAGGCGCGTCAGCTCGTTGTAGACCGGTTTGCCGTGCTTGTCGCAGCCGCCGAGCGACATCGGGATCTCCATCTCGTGATCGGCTGAGGAGTTGACGGGGATCATGCCGTCGTGATGGCAGTCGGCCGTGATCAGGAAACGGGCCGCCAGATCAGCCGCCTCTGCCTCAGAGAGACGCCCGGCGGCGAGGTCGGCGCGATATAGGTCATACAGCCAGACGTCGGGACGGCCCAGCGAATAGAGCCACACGCCGTCGGTGTAGCCGAGGATTTCGCGGATGAACCAGAGCGTGTTGAGCCCTTCGAAGAACGTCTTCGGCGGTTCCCAGGGACACCGCTGCGCGCTCTCGGCGATGCGCGTGAAATAACGGCGACCGGTGGCGTCGAGCGCGGGATCCTCCAGCCGCTTTTGTGCCTCGCGGGCGAACGCGAGCTGAAGGTCGCGCAGGGTGTCGAGCCCGGCCAAGGCCGTCTCAAGCATCTTCCGCCCGTACGGATCGTCTTTGGGGCAGGTTCCCAGCGCGGCCGCGACATCGGCGCGGATGCCGCCGAAGCCCTTTGCGAGGACGGCGCGGATCGGCGGCACATGGTGCATGTCGTCCACAAACGGCCCGCAGCAGAGCGCCAAGCGCTCGCCGTTGCGTTTTTTGAGCAGGCGGAACGCCTCGCCGGGGATCAGGCTCTTCTCTTTGTAGAAGCGGCCGCATATCGCGTTCACCACGCGTGCCGGACGCGCCCCGCTCCAGCCGCCGTTGACGCCGGCCTCGAAATAGAACGGCGACTCGGTGAAGAGGAACGGCACGAAGTGGCGCGTCATCGCCCGGTAGCTTTCGCGCCGGATGTCGAGCGCGTCGAACCCGGGGTGCGCGTCTGCCCAGGCCCGCACCTCGGCGGCGATCTTCTTTTCGCTCTCCGGCTGGCGCGGGTCCTTCACCACGCCGTGGCATTCGTCGGGGTAGAACGCCCGCAACTGCTTGCGCAGCGCCGCGTACGCTGACGGATCGAACGCCGTCGCGGCAGGCACGTTCTCACCCCGCAACCCCGCAGCCGCAGTAAACATGGCGGCGGTGCCCAAAAAATTTCGTCTTGTGATGTCCATCACTGCACCCCTTTCTCATCTGTTCCCGTCACCCACAGCTTGGGAGTTGAAAGTTCCCCCCTCGATTCGAACATTCGCGGATGCGCCGCTCTGTGCAGTGTCATACGCGCCAGGGGCGCTTGCGCGTGGCGAATCCCTTGTCGAAAAGTTCGTTTGCGAGGTTTGCGTTCTCGACCGTCTGAAAATCGAACATGCCCATACAGACGAAGTCCGCCCCATGGTTGAACGCGAACGGCATGGCCTTTTTCGGAGGGACGGCTCCGGCCGCCATGATCTTAAAGGCAATCCACGGCTCCGGACGTTTCTCGAACCAGGCGGCAAGCGCCTCGGGATCGCGGCACCAGCAGTTGTCGCTCCAGCCGAGTTTCCCCGACCCCGGCTCGCCCTCGCCCGCGTCCCTGTCCGTCTTCCTCTCGCTCCAGTAGTTGGTTGGATGGAACGTCTTCATCCAGAAGTCTGGAATGAAGTCATGTTCGACGCAAAACTTGACGGAATTGAAGGCGTGTGCGCCAATGCCTACGGGGACACCGAGCTTACGCATCTCCTTCAGTTCTTTCTCCATGCCCTTCCAGTCGTTCTCCACGGCGAATCTGTCCACGCCGAACCCGTGCAAATAGACCATGCACGCGCCATTGTCCACGGACAGGCGCGCACCCTCGGCAGGGCCTTTAGGATGGCCACAGTCGGAGATGAACTTGATCGTACCGCCCTCTTCCTTCCAGTAGCGGGTGATGAAATTCATGAGAGAAGGGTTGGTGAGGATGGTGTCGAAGCCGCAAGCCTCGCCGAGGTGGAGCGAGTCGAAGATACGGCGAGGGGTGTTGTACGCCTTCATGAGCGTAGACACATATTGCAGGTCGCGCGAGTGCGCCCAGCCGCCGATGAGATTGCCGCCCATGATCACGCGACTGATCTCCACGCCCTTGATCTTCCCCCTCTGCGCAAACGGCTTCTTCAAGTCGGCGACTGTCTGGTATTTGAAACGGTAGGAAGCGCTCGTCTGGGCATCAACATCATCCTTCTTTGAGAAGGCTCCGAGACCGTGCTTGGCCACGAACGCCCCGCCGAACGCCGCCGCCACCGGCACTGTGGCCAGACCGGCGATCAGTTCACGGCGCGCGGGCGCCGCCACGTCGTCCGCGCCGGAGCTGTCCTTCGCCTTGCGGAAGCGGGCGATGATTACCTTGCCCACTTCCCACAGTCCCGCCCCGGGATCGAACACCACGGCCACGAGCGCCAGAGCCTCGATCACGTTGTAGTCAAGCAGCATAAAGTGCGACGCGCCGCCGCTTGTGAGGAATGGCGGCTGAGCCACGTAGAACATCGCCATAAGCACAATGCCGACGGCCGCGGCGGCACGAGCGAAAACGCCGCTGACCAAGCCGAGTCCGATAAGGGTCAACCCCCACATCATGGCGTGGTCGCTGATGTTCAGGAGCGTCGGGTTGTCTGCGATCCACTTGAACAGCGGCGCGCCGAACCATCTGCTCATGCGCAGATATTCGACACTGCTCCAGCCCGGCTGCGTAAACTTCCAGAGCCCCTCGTAAAGGAAATGCCACCCGATGGCCATGCGCAGCACGGTCATGCTCCAGACTCGCAACGTTTTTTTCTCACTCATCTTTGCTCCCCAGTAACCCGTAACCTGTAACTCGAAACCCTGGCGGCGGTCTCGGCGAGACCGCATCAATTCGTGTCCTGCCTCTTCAGCGCTTGACCAGCACGGCATCGTGCGCCGCCACGGTCACGGGCAGGCTGCGGCCGCCCCAGGTGAGCGTCACCGCCTGCGGCTCGCGCGTGGCGTTGGCCAGCACCACCGCCTCGCGCCCGTCTGCGGCGCGGAAGGCGTTATGGAAGACCGCAGGGACCTGCCGGCCGTCGTATTCGATCTTGGCGCATTCCAGCGCGGGTTGCCGCATCAGCCGCCCGTGGGCCAGCCAGGGACGCCCCTCGCCGTGATACAGCTCGACCCAGCGCCGCATGAAGCGGGCGTCCGAGGTGAAGCCGGCCGACACGACCTCCTTGACGCCGCCGTCCGCCAGCACTTCTTCCAGCCGCATCTCGTCGACCCAGGCAACCGCCTCGCCCGACACATGGCACATGATGCGCAGCATCTCGGCGCCCTCCGGCACCTTGAAATCCGCCGCGACCC
>JAGOBZ010000166.1 GCA_017999015.1 Kiritimatiellia bacterium | reverse complement strand
CTGGCGGGCTGCTCGACCGGCAGGCCGCGCCGCGTCTCCCCGAACGGCAAGGTGGCGCATGCCTGCATCGGCGTGGGCGGCATGGGTTACAACGACCTGACGAATTACAAGTCTCACGCGCGTACCGAGATCGTGGCGATCTGCGATGTGGACAAAAACCATTTGGACAAGGCCGCCGCGCTGGTGCCGGGCGCCCGCCGCTACACCGATTGGCGCGAGATGCTTGAAAAAGAGGGCGGCCGCATCGATTCGATCAACGCCTCGGTGCCCGATCACATGCATACGCTGATCGCGCTGACCGCCATGCGGGCGGGCAAGCACGTCTATTGCCAGAAACCGCTCTGCCACGACGTGGCCGAATGCCGCGCGCTCTCGAAGGCGGCCCGGCGCGCGGGCGTGGTGACGCAGCTCGGCACGCAGCACGCCTCGGGCGTGGGCGACCGCCTCGGCGTCCAGTGGCTGCGCGAGGGTGTCATCGGCGCCGTGAAGCGCGTGATCCTCTGCTCCAACCGTCCCGGCGCGATTGATGACTACCGGCTCGTGGGGCCGCGTCCGGCGAAGGGCGATCCGGTGCCCGCGCACCTGGCGTGGGACCTGTGGCTGGGCACGGCGCCTGAACGCGAGTACGCCCCGAAGATCTATCATCCGGCGAAGTGGCGCGCGTGGCAGGATTTCGGCACCGGCTGGTCCGGCGACATCGGCTGCCACATTTTCGATGCGGTGTGGAAGGGCATGGAGCTGGGCACAACCGCCCCCCTGACCGTCAAGGCGGAGGTGCAGGCGTCCTGGAAGAATGACCGCGCGCGCCGCGCGGACGTGTGGCCGCAGAGCGACCACATCACCTGGACCTTCCCGGGCTGCAAGGCCAGCGACGGCAAACCCTACACGATGGAGTGGTTCGACGGCCTGATCTATCCGCCTGAGGAGGTGCAGGCGCTGGCCCGCGAGGCGGGGTTCACCGAGTATCCGGCCGAGTCGGCCATGGTGCTCGGCACCGAGGGTGCCCTGCTGCTGCCGCACACCTCAGGTCCGGTGCTGCTGCCGAAGGGCAAGTTCGGCGGCCATCCCAAACCGAAGCTGCCGCCGCGCAACCATTACCATCACTTCCTGGATGCCGTTCTCGGCGTCGAGATGTGCGAGTCGCACTTCCAGCAGACCGGCCCCATGGCCGAGACGATCCTGCTCGGCACGGTGGCGATCCGCGTGCCGGACACGGAGCTGGTGTGGGACGCCCGGCGGCTGCGCATCCCGAACTCAGAGGCGGCGGACCGTCTGTTGCGCCGCACCTACCGCAAGGGCTGGGAAGCACCCGTCACGATCTGAGCCGCAGAGGAAGGATAGCGCGTATTCGGTTAGCGACGGGGGGGGCAGACGAAGTGCGAGGGAAAGCGGAACTGATGCGGCACAGGCTGGTGTACCGACTTCAGTCGGCCCGGTTCGCCCCAGCCGGCTAAAGCCGGGACACCAACGGGGCTAGCCACCCTGTATCTTCCTCTTCCCCTCGCATCAGTATGCCACTCCCCCGAGGCTAGCCGATTACGGATAGCACGTCGAACAGACTTGACTAGTCTGACCTGATTGTGTAAGACGGTGCCATGAAAAGCGTGCAAAGCGTGTATGAGGCGAAAGCGCATCTCTCAAGCCTTCTCACGGAGGTGGCAAGTACAGGGGTGACGTTTGTCATCTGCAAGCACGGGGTGCCCATCGCCGATCTTGTGCCTCACCGGGCAGTGAATGACCCTTTCGAGGTGAAGGAGTCGCTCGCCGGCGCCGAGTATTTGACCGAACCGACGGCCCCTTTGGCAGAAGACGACTGGCCGGAGGCGTTGCGATGATTCTCTTGGACACGCATGCCTTTGTCTGGCTCGCCTCCACGCCGGAACGGCTTTCCGGTGCCGCCAGAGCTGCGGTTCGGAAAAATGCCTCTACGCTGCACATCTCGTGTGTTTCAGCCTGGGAGATTGCCTTGCTTTACCGGAAGAAACGCCTGCTTCTGCCTCTTCCGCCAGAGCGGTTCATCGAGGAGGCAATCGCCCACCTTCATCTGATCGAGCTGCCCTTGGCCAGGCAGACGGCGTTGCATTCAGTGAGTCTGCCGCCCGTGCACAATGACCCGTTCGACCGTGTTCTGATTGCGGAGTGTCGGCTGAACCGTTTCTCGCTGATTTCTGCTGACCGGGTGCTTCCGCAGTATCCGGATGTCAAAGTCATTTGGTAAAAAGGAGTCCCATGTTCCCGTGCGGACGGGGCAGGGGCATGAACGAGAGGAGTATTACGATGACAAGGGTGTACGGTTGGGCTTGTGTGTCGGGCCTTCTTCTGGCGGTGTGCATGATGGCGGGCTTGTCAGGAGCGGCGCGCGCGGCGGAGATTCCGCTGCCGGAACACCCGCGTCCGGATTTCCAGCGCCCCGCATGGCAGAACCTGAACGGCGCGTGGGGATTCCGCTTTGATAAGGCAAACGCCGGTGTCGGCGCGGGGTGGGCCGAGGGCAAGACGGCGTTCCCGCTTACGATCACTGTGCCGTTTGGCTGGGGATCGGCGCTGTCGGGCGTCAAGAACGAGGCCGACATCGGCTGGTACCGGCGTGCGCTGAAGGTGCCCGACGCATGGCGCGGCCAGCGGATTTTTCTCGTGGTCGGCGCGAGTGACTGGCACACGACCGGCTGGCTCGACGGCCGGCCGATCGGCGTGTATCAGGGGGGCTACACGCCCTTTGCTTTTGATCTGACCGACCATGTGAAGTGGGGCGAGGAACAGATGCTCGTGTTGCGCGTCGATGATACGCCGCACGGTTTCAAGCTCTCCGGTAAGCAGGGCTATGGCGATGTGCGCGGCGTGTGGCAGACTGCCTATCTCGAGGCGCGCCCAGCCACGGCGCTCGAGCGCGTGCACTTTACGCCGGACATCGACGCAGGCCGTGTCCGGGTCAAGGGTCGGCTCAACACGCCGGCGCCGGCGGCTGCCCGGTTCACGCTTGCGTTTAAAGCAGGCGACCGGGCCGAACCTGCTGTGGCCGAGATCGCCCAAGGGCAGCAGGCGTTCGAGCTGGATGTGCCGCTCGCCGGCGCACGGCTGTGGTCGCTGGAGGATCCCTATCTGTATGAAGTGACCGCCACGTTCGTGTGCGGTGGCCAGACCGATACGGTCGCCACCTACTTCGGGATGCGCAAGATCAGCGTGGTGGATCTGCCGGGACTCGGGCATCCTTACATCGCGCTCAACAACAAGCCGCTCTATCTTAGGCTCGCTCTGGATCAGAGTTACCACCCGGACGGGTTTTATACCTTTCCGACAGATGCCTTCATGCGCGACGAGATTCTGCGCAGCCGGTCGATCGGCCTGAACGGACAGCGGATCCACATTAAGGTCGAGGTGCCGCGCAAGCTTTATTGGGCAGACCGTCTGGGCCTGCTGATCATGGCCGACGTGCCGAACAGTTGGGGCGCGCCTGATGCTCCCATGCGCGCCGAGACCGAGGTCGCGCTGCGCGGCATGATCGAACGCGACATGAACCACCCCTGCGTCTTCAGTTGGGTGGTTTTCAACGAGACCTGGGGCCTCCGTACCAAGAACAAGGAGGGCAAGCCGGTCTACCTGCCCGACACGCAGGAGTGGGTCGCCTCGATGGTGAAGCTCGCGAAGTCGCTGGATCCTTCCCGCCTGGTCGAGGACAACTCGCCCTGCAATCACGATCACGTGGTGACCGACCTCAACAGTTGGCACGGCTACCGCCCGGGATACAAGTGGGAGGAGGAGCTGCAGAATGCCTGTAAAAACACCTTCCCCGGCTCGACATGGAACTATATCGGCGGCCGCAAGCAGGGGCGCGAGCCGATGATGAACAGCGAGTGCGGCAATGTGTGGGGATACAAGGAGAGCACCGGCGATGTGGATTGGAGCTGGGACTACCACCTGATGATGGATGCCTTCCGCCGGCACCCGCAGTGCTGCGGCTGGCTCTATACCGAGCACCACGATGTGATCAACGAGTGGAATGGCTATTGGAAGTTCGACCGGTCCGAAAAATTCACGGGCATCGGGGATCTGGTGCCGGGCATGACGCTGCGCGATTGGCACGGCGACCTCTACATGGCTGTCGGCCAAGGACTGTGTCGCGAGGAGCGGACCGGCGCCGCGGTGTCGGTGCCGCTGTATCTCTCAGCCTTGACCGACCGCTTTGCCGGGCAGCGCCTGGTCTTGCGCGCCTCGTTGCGGAGCTGGGACGCATTCGGCGCCGAGCGTGTGTCGCCGGTCGGATCCGCGCGCGACGTGACGGTGAAGGCCTGGCAGTGCGGGCCGCTGGATCCGCTGGCGGTCACGCTGCCGGCGGAGCCGTCGGTGTGCGTCGTGGCCGTTTGGCTGGAAGATGCAGCCGGCTGTGTCTTGGCGCGCAACTTCACGACCTTCGCGGTGCGTGACGGCGAGCAGCCGCGCCAGGCGCGCTTCACGCGCGGCGGCGCGACGGTGCAGGTGGTGCGCGCGGCCCCCAAGGCATTCGCGGCGTCGGCGTGGTCCATGAAGCAGTGGGAGGTTCTGGGCGGGCTTAAGGTCAACGGAGCGGGCAAAGGCTTTTTCGAATATCGGCTGCCGTGGCCCGCAGGCCTGCGCGCCGAAGGTGTGAGCAGTGCCGCCTTCATGGCAGAACTCTCTGCCAAGCGCCTGAATGGCAAAGACGCGGCGGGCGCCGCCAACATGGACGGCGACTACATGCGCGGTTTGGGCACGCACGATCCGAGCCGCAATCCCAACTCGTACCCGATGACCGACGGGCATCGCCACGCGGGCGCGGTCCGCGTGAGCGCGGGCGGACGCGTGGTCGGGCTCGTCGACCTGCCTGATGATCCGGCCGACCACCGCGGCATTCTCTCGTGGCAGGCGCAGAAGCAGGATGGCACGCTTGCGGAGGCCGGCTCCTACGGTTATTTGGTGTCTGTGTCGATTCCGCATCCGCTGCTGGTTCAGGCGGAGAAAGAGGGACATCTGACAGTGCGGCTCGAGGCGGACGAAGCCTTGGCTGCCGGGTTGGCGGTGTATGGCGAACGCTTCGGGCGCTATCCGCTTGATCCGACCCTCGTGCTGACGCTGCACAGCGCTCAGCCGTAAGCCGGACGGAGTAATATGCGCAACGTTTGGATTTGGGTTGCCGTTTGGGCGTGCTGGGCTTGCTGTGATGCGCACGTCGCTGACGATCCCGCCGCGACACCGGACGAGGTGGATGTTCTGGTGGTGGGGGGCACGGTGAAGGGCGTCGCCGCTGCGACGGCGGCGAAACAGGCCGGCGCGAAGCGCGTCTATCTGGTGACGCCGTTCACGTATCTGGGCGAGGACATGGCCGGCACGCTGGAACTCGGCCTGCCGCCCGGTGAAAAACCCACGCTGCCGCTGGTGCGGAAGCTCTGGTCCGGGACGGCGGGGCTGGCCGCCTTCGACTACACGCCGTCGCATCGCTCGCCGCATCCGCGCTGGGGGTTTCACAACGACTGGTGGGAGCGCCTTTCGGAGCCAGGGAACCCGAGCAATCCCACGGACGGCGTCTACTACGAGGACGACGTGTCCTATGCGTGCGAGCTGCGGAAAACGTCGAGAATCGCGCGCATCGAAGTCGTGGTCTTTGAAAAGAAGGGCAAGAAGCAGGCGAAACATCCCAGAGAGGGCGACGCGGCGACGGGCGCCGTGACCTGCCGTGTGCTGGACGGCCCGCTCAAGGGACAGACGATTGAGCTGACGCGCAAAGGCAAGACGGACGGCGTTCCGAACCTTGGCGTCGACTTGATCTTTTGGCATGCGGCAGCCGACGCCGATTTTAGCAAGGTGGAGATCAAGGTGGCCAAGGCTTCCAGCGCCCAGCATCAGTATGTGGCACGGATCTGGTTCCACCTGGCCGACGCCGAGAAGATTTCCGAACCGCCGTCGCCGCTCAAGGTCAAACGGACACTCGACCGCGAGCTTGTGGACGCCGGCGTCGGGTTCCTCACCGGCACGGCGGTGAGAGACGTCTTCCGGACGGACCGGGGGGAAATCGCCGGCGTCGAGATCGTCAACCGGTCGGGCCGGCACGTCATCCGCGCGAAGCGCACGGTCGACGCCACGCGGTATGGTGCGCTGACTGATTTCGGAAAGGGGCTTGCCGAGGCCGGGGGCAGGGCGGAGTTCTCGCGCGTGGTGCTTGCGGAAGGGAAGGCGCCCGCCGCGCCCGGCATGAAGGTCGAGCCGTTTGGCGAGGCGTTCCCGATCTCGCATGCGGGCATCACGGGGCGGCTGTACCGCTGCACGCTCACCCTGCCGATGAAGGACGGCACCTACCCGAGTTTTGCGGCGGCGGAGTGGGAGGCGCGCGAAAAGACCTGGGTGGACGGCATGCTGGACGATGCGGACCTGCTGGTATGGCGCACCGCCGCATGGAAGGATCTCGAAACGCGCATCCGCGAGGGCGAGGCTCTCGGACGTGCCGCAGCGACCGCGCCCGCCGTGGCGGGGGCGGACGCCTTCAACCCCTCGTCGCGGCTCCCGTCCTGGGGGGAGTACGATGTGGTCGTGGTGGGCGGCGGAACCTCGGGTTCGCCTGCGGCCATTGCCGCGGCGCGCGCGGGCGCGAGCGTGCTGCTGGTCGAGTACCTGCAGGTGCTGGGCGGCGTCGGCACCGACGGCATGATCTTGGGCTACTATGACGGCAACCACTGCGGGTTCACCGAGGAGTTCAAAAAGGCGAATCGCGAAATCGGCGGGAGGCATGGCCTGTATCGACGGGCAGAGACCTGGCGCAAATTGTGCCGCGAGGCTGGGGTCACGGTGTGGCTGGGCGCTATGGGGACGGGCGCGATCGTCGAGAACGGCAAGGTGGTCGGCGCCGAAGTCGCCTCGCCGCTGGGCTGCGGCGTGGTGCGCGCGGCGTGCTTCGTGGACGCGACAGGCAATTCAGACCTCGCGGCGGCGGCGGGCGCGAAGACCGAATTCCTCTCGGCGCAGGAATTCGCGCTCCAGAGCGCGGGGCAGGCCCCGCACCGTCTCGGACGCGACACCATCAACTCCGACTTCGGCTTTGTCGACGATTCGAGCGCGTACGACCTCTG